>CAYXQH010000762.1:0-3104 GCA_964467425.1 uncultured Saprospiraceae bacterium | reverse complement strand
ATTTCCATTCCAGGAGTTCAACTGCACCAACATCTGTAATTTTAAACATATTGATTCGAGGGTAAATAAAAGAAACCAAATGCATCACTATTATATTTAACACAAATTCCAATCCCCAGATATGTACATAATGCATTTCAACTTGAATAATAAAATTCATTATAACATAAAACAGTAATCCGAAGATCAAGCCTGCTTTGGCTCCGTGTGCAGAAACTTTTGGAAAGAAGAAACCAGCTAGAATAACAGTCGCCATCGGAATAAAAAATATACCGTTTAACTGTTGCAATAATTGATACAGTCCTTTTGGTGCTTCAGCAATAAAGGGTGCAATTCCAATGGCAAATACAGCCAATATTGCTGAGACAGATTTTCCAATTTTAACTAAGCTCTTTTCACTTGCCAATTTATTGAAATATCTTTTATATATCCCGAGACTAAAAATGGTAGCGGCTGAATTTAATGCGCTATTAAACGTACTCAAAATAGCTCCCATCATTACTGCTGCAAAAAATCCGGTCATCCAAACTGGAATTACTTTTTTCACAAGCGTTGGGTAAACCAATGCTTCTTTATCAAAAAGTGAATCTCCAAAATAATAGAAGCCTATAATCCCTGGTAAGACGACCACGATCGGAACCAATAATTTTAAAAAGCCCGTTATCAACAAACCTTTTTGAGCTTCTTTTAGACTTATAGCTCCTAACGCTCGTTGGATAATAGATTGATGCATGGTCCAAAAATAAAGTTGATTAATAATCAAGCCCGTAAACAAAACACTAAAAGGTAAAATCGCATCTCTTGATCCAGGTCCAATCGAAGGCTCATCGCTGACCACATTAAAGCGTTCCGGCGTTTTTTCAAAAACCATATTAAGCCCTTCAATAGGGTTTCCATCACCAATATTAACCAAGGCTAAGATAGGCACGGCAAGTCCAGCTATTAATAAACCAAAGCCATTTATCGTATCGGTGTATGCCACCATTTTTAAACCTCCAAAAATAGCATAGACTGCTCCAATAACTCCAACAATAATAACCGTAAGCCATAAACCAGCCTGTTTGCTAATATTGAAAAGCGACGAAACATCAAAAAGGCTTTCTATACTTAGTGCACCGGAATATAAAACGATAGGAAGTAGAGTGCTTACAAAAGAGACAATGAGTAAAAATGCGATAATGGTTCTAGTCAATCCATCGAAGCGTTTTTCTAAAAACTCGGGGATAGTGGTCAGTCCCATTTTCAAATACCTTGGCGCAAAATACATCGCCGCAACCACCAGAGCGAGTGCAGATGTCACCTCCCAGGCAATAATCATAGAACCATGTTTATAGGAATCTCCATTCATCCCTACTAAATGCTCTGTTGAAATATTGGTCAATAATAAAGATCCCGCAATGACAATTCCAGTCAAACTTCGCCCTCCAAGAAAATATCCGTCAGCCGTATTTAATTTATCTTTCCGAAGTCGCCAGGTAGAGAACGCAGCAACAAATGCTGTAAAAGCAAGAAAAGAAATCAATTGTATCATCGTGTTTTTCGTTTTACAAACCTTAAGATAGATAAATGAAAATAGAATCTGAAATTGCCGCATTCTACGGAACATTATTATCTTGCAAACAATGCAACAAAAATTAAAGCATCAGGTCTTTTGGGCGCCATTCCTTTTATTAATGGGAAGCACTATTTTAAGCCTGATCTATCAGGATTGGTTTCTTGAAAAAGTCGTTCATTTAAAAAAATGGATTCTGATTCATTTTGGCGATCTGTTTTCCTGGTCCGCTTTTGTTTGTGTATTGCTAATCATCATTATTTATTTTTCTCCTATTTCAAAAATCAAGATTGGTGGTAAAAATGCCAAACCGCTATTAACAAAATGGAGGTGGTTTGCGATAACCTTGTGTACGACGATTGCTACTGGTATTTTATTTTGGGGGACAGCTGAACCTTTGTATCATCTGCATTATCCCCCAGAATCATTAGGTGCAGTATCTGGTTCTCCTGCAGCCCAGCAATTCGCTATGTCGACGATGTATATGCATTGGACATTGACGCCTTATAGTATTTATTGCGTTATGGGTTTACTCTTTGGTTTGGTCTATTATAATTTGAAGCGTCCCTTTTCTTTGGGCACCTTACTCTACCCTATTTTAGGAAAAAGAGCGAATGGCCGGTTTGGTTATGTCATTGATATACTTTGTTTATTTGCTTTGGTGGCAGGCATGGCAGCCAGTCTCGGAGGAGGCATTCTTTCAATGTCAGGCGGCCTAGAAAAAGTGTTCAATTTATCTGGAGGATCAGTGTTATATGGAATTATCGCTTTGGTAATTGTTAGTGCATTTACTTTATCCGCTGGTAGTGGACTAATGAAAGGTATCCGAATACTTTCGGATTTTAACATCAAGGCTTTTATTATTCTAGCTATCCTCGTTTTTGTTTTTATCAGTCCGATAGAATCTCTTAAAATCGGATGGGCGGGATTTACAGATTACATCATGCATTTCTTTGGTCGAAGCACCAATCTTCTTGATCCACTCACCACTGAATGGTCACAAGACTGGACTACCTTTTATTGGTCAAACTGGATGGCATGGGCACCAATCTCTGCTTTATTTCTTGGAAGGATTGCTTATGGTTATACCGTCCGGCAATTTATTCATGTCAATCTGATTTTCACGGCGCTATTTAGTGGAGTATGGATGATTATTTTTAGTGGCAGTACCTTACAATATGAAATGAATGAAGCAGGCTTTCCTTTACTCCAATCTTTAGAAACTTCGGGTCCGGAAAGTATTATTTATATTTTGTTTGAAAACATTCCACTTGCTAAGGTAATCAGCATTGCTTTTCTTTTTCTAGTCTTCTTATCTTTAGTTACGGCCTCTGACTCTATCACCTCTGCGATGAGTGGTATTAGTTCAACTGGCATCAATCCTGAAAATGCAGAGGCGCCTTTTATTATAAAAATGGCCTGGGGAATCATTATAGGTTTGGTGGGTTGGATTATGATTTCTTATGCTGGAATAGATGGAATTAAAACCATTTCTGCAGTGGGAGGATTTCCTAACTTATTTTTAACGATTGGGATTATTTTTGCCTGGATT
>CAYXQH010000761.1:1638-3106 GCA_964467425.1 uncultured Saprospiraceae bacterium | reverse complement strand
GATGTTTAAAATTATAGTCTTTATTCGTACCTTTAGTTAAACCACATAACCACATGAAACTCACAAAAGAGTTTACTTTAGCATTCAATGCACTCTTCTTATACAGTGTTGTCTATGCGCTTATTCAACTTGTTCTTTTTAAAACTACGGGAAATTTTATTGCTATTCGTGATTCTAGCTCTACTACTGAAATCATAACCTTTCATATATTTCGATTCTTTAGCATTCTTGTATTTTGGGGGGCGGTTGCTTATACCACTAAAGCACATCGAGGGGCTATGATAGCGCTAGTCATAAATTTATTAATGTTATCGTATGCTTCATATTATTATATTTCCAATGGGATAAGTCCAGATACTCGAGGGCTTATTATTTGGTTTTGGTATTTAGTAGGTGTTTTATCTTATTTAGCTTTTGCCCGATCTGTTTTTACCTGGAAGAAAGCCTTTCTAATGATTTTGGCTTTCGTAATTTTAGATGGAATTAAAGGCGTGTCCTATCTTCATGAATTTAATAAGTTCATGAACGCTTTTTTCGACTTGATTAGATTAGAAGATTTTTTGGAAATTAGATATAAAACCGCAGAAAGATCCTATACAGCAGTTAATATACTTGGTACATTTATTTATAACTTATTCCTTCCACTCTCTTTTATTATATTTTGGTTTTTCTATTCAAAACTAAAATCCGACAAGTCAGTAGATTTCACGTTTAGAAGAATATATTTAAATCAATCAATCAGTAAATTTACGTACTCTAATTTGTTTTGGACCTTTCGATTGACGTTGATCGTTTCAGTGTTTGGCGTACTTGTTTTTTTTAGAAGGGTAGATTTATCAGCAATATTCTCTAGTACTTTTGGTATTAAATGGTTTCTTAGTGCAATTGAATTTCTTCCTGCTTTATATATTCTAGCTTCACTGTATCGCAATTTCCTGACCACTCGGTTTGTAGAAAATGGAAAGTACCCCAGTTGGTTATATCTTTTATTAAATATTCCAATAGTGAATTTTTTCGCATGGATAGTAAGCCTGTTTATACTTCGAACAAAACCGCAAACCACTAATCCTCCGCCTTTTAAAGGCACTCCACTACTTTTAGAAAACAAATACGAACAACTCAAAAAAAGCTTTGTTAATAGGGATAAGAATCTCGGGATAAAAATAGTAATGGCATTTTTTGTAGTAATAGCTGGCCTGTTAAATTTAGGGTTCTCATTACGATTGATGGAACAGAATCCTATTTTAATTTTGGTTTTTGTGGGTTCATTTGTGTTATCACTTGTTTTTCTCGGATGGTATTTTATAAATAGATATGGAGCCTATTTCCTTTATATAATCATTGGCGGCTTCTTATTGATGGCAGGCTTCCAAGAAGAGTCAGGATTGAGTATTGGGACAACAATGGGATTACTTAATATTGTAGTGTACTATGTGCTTTTCCATTTTGACCAATTTGAGATAATAGA
>CAYXQH010000761.1:0-1538 GCA_964467425.1 uncultured Saprospiraceae bacterium | reverse complement strand
ACTTCTGCTTTCTGACAAAATTCCATCAACTCCCCATACGCACCATTCAATTGAAGTATCTCCGGATTTCCAATGATGACAAGATGATTTCGAGCTCTGGTCAAAGCGACATTTAATTTTCGATCTACCCCATCAGAGGAAAGAGAAACCAAAGAAGATAACTGTGTCGGACTATTCAAACATAAGGAAATAAGGATGATTTCTCTAGCACCACCCTGGTAACGTTCAACCGTGTCAATTGTCAAAGGTTTAGGATCAATCCCCGCATCGATAATCGCTTGTTGAATCATTGCAATTTGCGCGCGATAAGGCGTGATAATGCCAATTGATTTCGGTGTAAAAACTAAATCACTATTCGTATAAAGTTGCTGATAGGATTTTACTAGTCGAGCAATTAATTGAGCTTCTTCCAAGTTAGTTTTGGTAGCGGTCAATTTGCTGGCTGAAGATGTAGGGATAAACAATACGCGTTTTTTACAAAGCGCCTGTTCAAAATCACTGGCTTCAGGAGAAGCAATAAGGTTTAAGGTTTGAGACTGCTTTTCAGAAAGTGGAGCAGGGAGTATTTTTAAATTTCCATTATAAAAATGAATATTCGGAAAAGCCATAATGGCCTCGTGCATACGTCCCTGATGGCTCAGTTGATCGTAAGCCCAATCCCAATTGTTCGTTTTACATTGATTGTATAAACGTTCAAATAAAGAGTTTCGAAGATTATTTAATCCGAGTGCTTTAAGTGAAGGATTGTCAATGGCTGATTCTTCTTTGCTTTGGACGACGACTGCTGGCAATTGATTGTGGTCGCCAATTAGGATAAACCGTTTGAACAAAGGCAACATTCCAATTAAAACGGGCTCTAAAATTTGAGAAGCTTCATCAATAATCACCCGATCAAATTGCTTTAGTCGAAGCAAATCCATTTTACTATTAAAAGAGGAAACAGTAGCGACGACAATTCGATGATTCTTAATAATGTCTTTTAATTCCGAACGCTTACTAATCTTCTTGATTTTTTCATTAAGCAACTGTTCATGAAATCGAGCATTTGTAGAATACCTGGAACCAATACGGAAATAATCATTTTTTATATAAGCATCAATACTTTCAATGGCTTCGCATATTTCATCGACAGCGCGATTGGTATAAGCGAGCAACAAGACATTTTCATCCGTCTCATTGATAATATGCGCCACAAAATTTTTAAGCATGATACTCGTCTTTCCAGTTCCCGGAGGACCCCAGAGCAAAAAGTATTCTCGAGCATTGACCATTTTTTCAAAAATCCGTTGCTGCTCTTGAGTAAATTCTTTGACTTCCTTTATAGACAATTGCTCCGGATGGTTTGGTGGTCGTTGCGTAAAAAGCAATTCCTTTTTACTATCAGTGAATTGCATAAATTGAAACAAGGATCGATACATCGCTGTGAAGCTTTGTACCATTAGATCATGTTCAAGATTCCAAAAAGTATCCTGCTCAAAAATTGAAGTATTGAATTGCTTGGAAGCGAGACGAAGCGTTACCTGCTTTTCCGTAATTTC
>CAYXQH010000760.1:0-3106 GCA_964467425.1 uncultured Saprospiraceae bacterium | reverse complement strand
CTGCAGGAGCATCTATGGATTTTACATTTTCCAATGTTGCGGGCTGTGATTCTGTCGTAACGGTCAATGTTGCAGAATTGCCTTTGTATAGTTTTGATCTGGAACTTTCCGCTTGTGAAGGCGAAACTACAGAATATAATGGAGTAGACTTAATGGCTGGTTCCATAACACCATTTGTATTTACATCGGTTGGTGGTTGTGATTCTACGATGACCATAACCGTGGAAACTGTTTACGAATCTGCCTATACTTTAAATGTTTCTGCCTGCGAAGGAGGGGCTTATTTTTATAATGGTCAAAATGTTCCGGCAGGAGGTTCAATGGATTTTGCCTTGACCAATTCAAATGGTTGTGATTCAACGGTGACGGTAAATGTTGCTTCGTTAACAATTTCTGAAACCTTTGTTGATTTATTGGTTTGCTCTGGAGAAACCATTGAGTTTAATGGTTCAGAATTAATTGCTGGTTTTGAAGATACTTTTATCTTGACGGACCAAAATGGCTGTGATTCATTAGTTACAGTAACAGTAGATGCTTATCCGGATTTCAATTTTAGTGTGGTAACGGATGCGGCCTGTTGGAATGATAATAATGGAAATGTATTTGTCGAAAATGTGGTTGGAGGAACTGCTCCATTTCAGTTTTCTATTGATGGGATAAATTATCAGGATTCTACTACATTCTTAAATGTAAATAGTGGAAATATTTCTATCTCCGTTGTAGATGATAATGGATGTGAAGAGATGCTCGAAACAGAAATAACGGAGATAACTGCTTTAGATATCGTTGCGGAAATTCCGGAAATTCCTTGTGATTTTAGTCCGGTTCGAATAGAGTTAGAAAATATGTCAGACAATCCGGGAGTGGTTTCTTATCTCTGGAATGATGGAAGTATACAGCCTTTTATTGATGTAGACACACCAATGGTTTACACAGTAGAAATCACGAATACCTGTGAAACGATAGTAAAAGAATTCTCAGTCGGATTAGCAGCAGATGCTCGATTAGAGTATTTCTATGTTCCAAATATATTCTCTCCAAATAATGATGGAATGAATGATTATTGGAAAATTATGCCACCGGACGATATGGAAGTACTGGCTTTTGAGCTACATGTATTTGATCGATGGGGGAATCACCTTAAAACGTTTGCTAATGTTCAGGATGAGTGGAATGGATCTTTTAAAGGTGAAGAAATGAAGCCCGGCGTTTATGTCTATTGGTATCAGGCAACAGTCTTGAGTTGTGGAAGAACATTGGAGGTCTTTGATAAAGGCGATGTAACGATCGTTAAATAAATTACTTCAATGTATTATTGCGAAATTTTTAGCCTTTGAAAATTCTCAAGGGCTAAAAATTTCACTTTTCCCTTTCTTTTGACTATCTTGATTTTACATTTCTGATTGCTATTTTTTAAGCGATTATCCCGCGATTATAAATTAATTAAATAGGCTTCTTAAACGCTTGTATAAATGAGCTTAGGGAGGTGTTAATTTTATTTTATGAAAGCTAAAATCAGTTTTACCATATTCCTTTCTTTTCTTTTTTACCTCTCAGCCAATGGGCAATATACGATTGTAAGTAGTGGAGGAGACTTTTTTTGTATAGGAGGTTGTACTTCCTTTGAGTTGTATGATAATAATGGGGTCTTAGTGGATGACGAAAATCTTGTATGGGATTTTGGAGATGGTGCAACGTCTCAGGAGCCTCACCCATTTTATTGTTTTTATAATTTTGGTCAATTTGTAGTTACGGTATCACTAGGTGGAAGTGTACTCGCAGAATTAGTAATATCAGTTGATTGTTGCCCTCCTCTTGTTGATGGTCCAACATCTCTTTGTGTAGGAGAATGCGCTACTTATGTTGTAACTGGCGGAGCAGCACCCTATACTTTTGATCTTAACAACGGTGAGATTATATCCGGTGATTGGTGTCCCTCAGCAGAAGGACAATATATACTATATGTAACAGATAGCAACGGATGTTATAGTACGATCGATATCCTGGTGACCAATATCGGCACACCTGATATCTTTTCGCTTTCTGGTGCCTTTTGTTTAGATGATAGTTTATCTTCTTGTGAACGAGTCTGTGAAAATACCACAGTCACTTATACTACTGAAGTCAATAATCCAAACACCAATATAACCTGGTCAGTCAACGGAGCAGAAAACTGGACCGCAAATGGAAATGAAGTGACCGTTGAATGGGGTGATCCTGGACAGGGGCAGGTTTCTGTGGTGGTAGGAAATGGGACGGCTGCTTCAAGTTGGAATATCAACTGTGGCTCATACCTTGATGCTTCTTTTAATGCTGGAGATGGGATAGGTTTTGTTTATGTTGATGGTCCCATAGGAACCTATTTTGGTGAAATATACCTTGATGGTAATCTCATTAATACCTATGCTTTTCAAAATAATTCTGGGAGTATGGAGTTTTTTTATAACCTTGAACCTGGATATTATACGCTAAGTATTGAAGCACCAGATGGAACTAATCAAACCTGTAACTTTATTATTCAAGAAATTGATATTCCTTGTCAAGAATTAGGGTATTATTTTTTAGTTACTCCTTCGTCTGGTCCTGACTGTTGTAATGGGGGGATTGAAACGGTTCTTGTTGGTAATGCTTCTGGTCCTTTTAGTTATCAATGGTCAAATGGAGTAACGACTCAGGATATGAATTTTGATTTATGTTTAGGACTTTATAGTCTTACCGTAACAGATGGGATTGGCTGTACAACGGTCAGTTCTGTAACCGTCCCATGTACAATGTCTCAAGGTTGCTCAGGTACCAATTCCCTTTGTGTAGATATTTTAGAAATCCCGGAATCTGCTTTCGAAACAAATCCTCCTGCTGTAAATGGTGTCGTAGAAATCTGCGAAGGACAAACTGTCTTTTTTGATAATCAAACAAATGGAAGTTTTAATTATACCTGGGATTTTGGAGATGGGGTATCCTCTTCATTAGTAGATGCGGAACATACCTATCTTTCTCCCGGTACCTATGAAGCTATTCTCATTGCTCGGAATGATTGCTTTTGTGCAGACAGTTCTTCTGTTACGATTTTAGTGGAAGAGGCGATAACTCCTGAAGTGGATTGTGC
>CAYXQH010000759.1:0-3131 GCA_964467425.1 uncultured Saprospiraceae bacterium | reverse complement strand
TTGTGCTCTCTGACAAAAAGCGTATGTAAGGAAGTAAGACCTGGCTGTTCATTTGCACGGACATCTCCAGCTACAAAAACTTTTGCTGTGCCGCCACCATCACCAGCCATACTTGGGGCATTTGGGTCTATTGCTGAATCTATTGATCCATCAAGTGTATTATAAGGGAGTAAATTGCCAGGAGCCATTTTTAATTTTCCCTGGCTAAAAGTCCTCAACCATTGCGCCCGATAATCTTCTGATCCATAAATCTGCGAAGCATCAATCCATGAAGTAATGATGTTTTCTTGCTGCCGATTATTATTGTCACCTGTACCTGGATAAACTTCTGAACGATGGAATGGAATAGGTGATGTAAACAAAGGCTCATTTGAGGGTAATAAAATTGGAACGAACGCTGTTTCACTTTCTGGACTTAAGTCAATGTCATGATCGAGAAATTGCCCCCAGGTAAAAACGAGTGAGCTTAAATTTCTTGGGCTTAGGATGTCTCCTGATTGTGCGCAAACCAGGTTGGAAATTGCTCTAGGTGTTAATCGACAGTTTCCATTCATGTCATTATAAAAGTCTGGAGCTCCATATTCAGCAGACATAGTTCGAAGCAATGGAATATCTGCAGCTCCCCAGGTTTCACCGAAATCAAAAGCGATATTATTACAGGTGCCGTCGATACTTCTGTTGGGAAGACGATCACAATTAACGGAACGATCATCGTTTTGAGGTCTTTCAATATGTTTGAAAACCCTTCCATTGGTTTTGACCTTTCTTGTCCGTCGATCAACATCTGTATTTTGACCTGAGGCTACATCAATGGATACTAGACTTATAATAAGAGTCAGGAAAAAAAGATTAATCCAGCCATATTTTTTAATATTGTTTGAATAATTTGTTCGCTTCTTCATGTGTTGTAATTTTAAATTAAAAAATGGATTTGATTTAGACCATGGATCTGACTATTTCCTAAAAACAGATCGGTTTTAGACAATAAAAAAGAATAAAATTTGTGGTATGTTTTCTGGGAATTAAAAGTGTTTTTTATTCAAACAAACCAAACCCTGGTCTGACAGATTAGGTCAGACCAGAAGGAGTATCCTAAAGCTATGAAAAATAGAAACTCCTTAAAATGGGTTAGGTTATGATGAAACATTAAACACTATATTTTATTAATCAATCCGTCCACCAGGATTCAAGCCGCTTGGAACATTGTTTGGAATCGTTCGATCAAAGTTTGGATCGTTTAATGCTTGAATAAAGGCGATGATATCATCTATGTCATCATTATTAAAATTGTTAAGGTCACGAACCTCTTGGGCTATTTGATTTGGGTTTACATTTGGATTTATGTTTAATCCGTTACCTCCGCCACCGTTTCCTCCACCTCCATTATTATTAGGGTTTCTGGCCGTTCTATAAAACTGTAAAGTTTGTTGTAAGTTATTGCCAACTCCATTATGAAAGTAAGGCCCTGTGTCATTCAAGTTTCTTAATGTTGGTGTTCTAAAAGCATAGGTGCCATTTGCACCAGCATCGGATTCATTTAAAAGATTATTATCCGGTACACCTAATGTATGCAATTGAAAATCTGAAAACATTGGACCGCTATGGCAATCATTGCATCCGATTTGATTAAAGCGATTCATTCCTCTGATCTGTTGTTGCGTCATCGCATTTTGATCACCTGCATTAAATCGATCGAATGGACTGTCTGTTGCAACAATGGTTCGTTCAAATGCGGCAATGGCAGCTCCGATATTATTTGCAGTAATAGCGTTTGTCGTTCCAAACGCATCACTAAATAAAGTGCGGTATAATGGAATGTTTTGCAATCGGTTGATGATACTATCCAGTGCAAGGGCTTCATCGTAAGCATGTCCTCTCATCTCTTCAAATGATTCTAAAGGACCGAGCGCCTGACGTTCCAGACTCAATGTTCTATTATCCCAAAACATGGGCGCAAGATTCGGATTGAAATCTCCATCTTCATCCATTCCGTTGAATGCAGTATTGATTATAGTTGGAGAATTTCGTTTTACAATACCAATATCATCATCTATAGCATCTTGACGTTGAGGACCCAATCCTACTCCTCCAACTCCGATTGACAAGGCTCTTCCATCTGCATAGCCAAAATCTGGGTGATGACATGTAGCACAGGCAATATCTTTTTCGCCGGAAAGCACAGGGTCCCAAAATAAAAGACGACCGAGTTCTGCAACATTCTCGCTATTGGCTCCATTTCCGTTGTTTGTATTGTTAATGTCAGGGATATCGCTTTGGCTGTCAAAAGATAAATCATCATCTGATTGACAGGATACGATCATAAATAACCCAAATAGTAATGACAGATTTCTGAAAATTTTCATGCACTTAGGTTTTAAATTTTAAAAAATATTAGCTTCAGTGGGGAATTAAACCCCGGGTAAACCTGATTCTAAAAGTTTTTAGTAAAAATTAAGTGTAGAAAGTTAATTTCAATAAAGGTATATTTTGAATTATTTAAAGTCTGTAAAGGATTATTTGTAAATTTGGGCTAACAATAAATACAAGTCATTTGTAAGATCATAGTAAAGACAAAGGAGTTTTAAAAAGACCTACCTTTGATTCGAAAAAAATTATTTTTTTATGACATCTGATAAAGAGTCGGTTTGTGAAGAGTCAGTTTATACGGCCTTGTTTAAGGAATATTCAAAAACGCTTTATAACTATTTAAGCTATAAAACGGGTAATTTAAATCTAGCTAAAGATCTTACGCAGGAAGCCTTTACTCGTTTATGGCAAAATTGTAAATCGGTCATTCCTTCCACTGCTAAAGGCTATGTATTCAAAACAGCTAACAACCTTTTGATTAATGAATACAACCATCAGAAAGTAGTTTTGAAATTTCAAAAAATACCTCAGTCAGAAAAAAATATTGAAAGTCCGGAGTTTTTATTACAAGAAAAAGAATTGAAAGCTGAGCTGGAAGCTGCAATCTCAGCTTTACCTGAAAAACAAAGGGTCGTTTTTTTATTAAGTAGAATAGATAAGAAAACCTATAAACAGATCGCAGAAATACTTGAAATAAGTAAAAAGGCCGTTGAGAAAAGAATGTATAAGGCTTTGGATAGCTTAAGACAGGTGTCTAAAAATAT
>CAYXQH010000758.1:0-3145 GCA_964467425.1 uncultured Saprospiraceae bacterium | reverse complement strand
AAAAAGACTGCATCCTTTTTATCATCGATGACTTTTCCCGAAAAGATATTTTGAGCAAATAGAGATTGAAAAGAGACAAACAGAATAAAGAGTAATGTGAGTTTTAATTTCATAACTTTAGATATTGTTTTTTAGTATTTGAGGAATTAGAATTCATTTATGCCTTCAAATCTAATGGCTATTTATATATCAGACGATTTAAAAAGACAAATGGTGTAGATTAGTCGTTAAATTCCTTCTTATTAACGATGAATAAATTTTAGGTCGCCCCTATTTGAAAGACTTTTTTATTTCAAAATAGTTGCAAAAAGAATGCGAGAAATTTTAAAAAATAAAGGGAAATTAAAATCTGGGGTTCACAAAATTATTGTATTTCGAACCAAATCGATAATTCAAACCGAAATAAGTAAAGTAGGTAAAGTCAGTATCCAACTGCTTGATTTGCAGTAAAATATCTTCATCTGAGATATCAGACTTAGCGATATTAATCCGGTCATTAACAAATGACAGATAGCCCCCCAAGTCAACACTTAAGCCTCTAAATATTTGCCATTCAATATTGGGATTGAGGTAGGCATTATATAATTCTAGATCATGCAAAAATTGTTGAACACCAATTTCCAAAGAAATATCGCCCCATTTCTGGGTTTGCTCAAATTCGATTTCCAAACCATGACGCATCACCCACTCTTCCGTTTTATTAAAAATCGTGGTGTCCGTATAATTATAGTATTCCGGACCGATAGAATATAGAAAAGTAAATCGGCGAGTCTGCGCTTCGGAATAGGGAAAGACATTATATTCTACAGCAGGTTTTATTGTTGTACTCACATCTGTATTTCCAAAAGTAGAAGAGCCAGAACGAGATTGAAATCCTGCAGACCAATGTGGGTTTATACTTTTCACATAATTCAATCGCACGTTATAACTTTTTCTAATAAAAGATTCGTCACCACTTGCTAGCTTAAATGTTGATTTTTCAAAATTATAAAATGTTCTGAATTGTAGCTTATGTTTATCTGTTACTCTGGATGCTGAAAATCGACCAGTCAAATCAATACTATTATAGGTTGCTTCTCCATTTCCATATCCATTTCCACCAATATTAAAAACCCAATAATTCCATGGATCGTCTACCTCATTTACAGCTTCTTCTTCTTGTTCATTTTCAGAAATGTTATAGGTAATTTGATCAATCAAGGGTGTTTTAATCATAAACTGAAGTAACCCTTTCTTTAAGCCAGCAACCAATTGATCTCGTTCAATAGCATCCGTTGCATTCGGGTCCACAAAGTATTTTATCGTATCATTGATTCCACTAAATGCATTATTTCCAATAAAGCACAATTGAACTTCTTCACCACCAGCGCCAGTATTCTGATCGGTCGCCAGAATATACACATCGGCTTCTTGCCGGATTTCAATATAATTTACGAAAGTAATCTGTTCTTTCACATAGTTTCTGTAGCAACGCATTTGGCAATCGACGAAAATGTTTGGCTTTGTCGATTGACCGGAGGCTATGAATATAGATCCAAAAAGAAGGAATAGAACAATGGGCAATTTCGCTTTCATATAGAACTTTACGTTTTTCTTTTCTACGGTAAAGTACCTAAAAAGGGTCGCTATATTTAATGTTTTAACACAATATCGATAAAACGCTGTGTTTCAGGGACAAACGGAAATAATTCGTTATTTTTAACTTTCAAACAAAAACTATAAGAGACCTTGGCTGGAGAAAACACAAAACATCAATTTATCCTATTTGCCGATATTAAGGGCTATACCAAACTCATGCAGCAAGAGCAGGAAAAAGCCGCTTCCCTTCTTCAAAAATTCAGAACTAACATTCAATCTATTACCCAGCAAAACAATGGTAAAGTCGTCAATTTCTATGGAGATGGTGCCCTTTGTATTTTTAAGACCATCGATGACATGCTATCTTCCGCCCTCCTTCTCCAATCCGCTTTTCAAAAAAATCCTGTTATTCCAGTTCGTATTGGCTTACATTCCGGTGAGGTTTTTTATGAAGATAATAATGCCTACGGTAATGCAATTAATATCGCTTCCAGAATCGAATCTATTGGTATTGCAGGATCCATTACCCTTTCAAAAAAAATAAAGGATTCAATTCCAGTTGAAAAAAATCTGGCAACCAAATCATTAGGCGCTTTTGCTTTTAAAAATGTAAAAGGAAAAATGGAAGTTTTGGCGATTGCTGAACCAGGGCTTATCGTTCCAAAGAAAAGTCAGATCAAAGGCAAATTAGAAAATAAAAAAAGCAGGACGATACCTTTAATTTTATCAACCTTAATTTTTGCAAGTCTCCTATTTTTTCTTTACACCAAATTTATCGTCACGCCTCAGGAATTACAAAGAGATCGTTCCTTAGCTATTCTACCTCTTGAAAATTTAAACCAGGATGCCTCTAAAGATTATTTAAGTGATGGAATCAGCCAGGATATTTTAACCAATCTTTCAGGGATAAAAGATCTGCAAATCATTTCTTTTAACTCAACAAAAAAATATAAGGGAACGGAAAAATCTGTTCAGGAAATCGGGAAAGAATTGGGAGCCAAACATCTTTTATTGGGTAGTGTCCAACAAGCCGAAGAAAAGCTTCGAGTCCGAGCTATGTTGGTAAATACGGAAACGGATGAGCAATTGTGGGCCGATAGTTTTGATCGCGATTTAAAAGATATTTTCGAAATCCAATCAGAAGTAGCTCAGAAAATTGCGGAAGTTTTAAAAACAAAACTCACCCCTGCCCTTGCCAATAGAATCAATCAGAAGCCTACCCAAAATTTGGATGCATATCAAAACTATTCGCAAGGTCGGTATCAATGGGAATTAAGAACAGCAGAAAGCTTGAACAATTCGATAGACTTTTTTAATGAAGCGATCAGATTGGATAGCAGCTTTGCACTCGCCTATTCTGGCCTGGCGCAGAGCCATATCGCGATTGGATCCTCCGGCATTGGTTTGCCAAGTACAGTTTTTCCGAAAGCTTTAGACAATGCACAAAAGGCATTGGCTTTAGATCCTAACCAGTCGAATGCACTTTCCGCAATCGCTGCGTATTATTATGACCACGATTTTCAATTTGAAAAAGCATTAGATTATTTTGAAAAAGCGCTGGCTCTCA
>CAYXQH010000757.1:0-3154 GCA_964467425.1 uncultured Saprospiraceae bacterium | reverse complement strand
CTTTGGAAATCCTTTTGCTTTTAATTCTTCATACGTAATGTTAAAGACATCAAAAAAATCACTTGCAATTTCAGGGTCATGATTCAATGAACATATTAATATTTAAATAAAAAATTCATTGACCCAACCCTTCTCTTTCTTCCTACGTCATTCTTATTAAAAAATATAAGTTTATGAAAAATTTAAAAAGTGTCTTGTTTTTAGTTTGTCTTTTTACGAGTGGAGCACTTTCTGCTCAATTTTCTATCGGTCTTCAGGGAGGCTTCACCAAAGCCTGGGAAGAGTATGGGGACGTTGGATTACCTGATGATGCAGAAATTGATATTTCGGGCCTCAATATTTCCATTCTCGCTTATCATCGTCTTGGAAAGAATTTACAAATTGGAGTTGAACCAGGATTTGCTCGACGAGGTGCAGCTTGTGAACCTGGTTGGAATGTGGGTCCCGGTCCGATTTTTAGAGGAGATACTAAATTGTTATTAAATTATGTAGAAGCCCCTTTGATGGTTTCAGGAAATTTAAACTTTTTCCAAAACAAATTTGAAGTCTTTGGGAAAGTTGGATATGGCACAAGCTTTTTGGCTTCTGCTTATTCAGAGGAAATTACACTAGGAACGGATGAACCAGCTGAACGGACAAGAATAAATTTAGACGAATCTTCTTCTCGCTTGAATCGCTGGGATCATGGAATCTACACTGGTTTTGGTGTTGCCTATAATCTTGGGAAAAACCAAATCTTTTTGGCCTCTGACGTTTACATGGGCATGAAGGACGCCGATCGGAATAATACTTCAAAAAACAGAAGTGTTGATTTTAATATTGGCTATATGATTCGATTGTAGATATAAACCCATCCCTAGCCCTTCCCTTTTAAAAGGGAAGGGAATGAATTGCGACTACCAGGAGCAAGAAAGGGTTGGGTTCTGCTATTAATTATAATCCGGCAAAAACGAAAACTTATCCGCATAACGAAGCATTTGCGCTTCAAAATCATCCGGGTAGGTCACTTTTATATCCGTTATATTTCCATCATCATCTGTCACAGGAACTAACTCAGGATTAATAAATCCTCGGTATGGAGAGATACCTAAATCTTTTACTCGATCTAAAACTTCCTGATGAATCGCCTGGTCTACTTTTACACCATAATCTTCTACTAAGGCTTTACCTGCCGCATAATCGCCCTGAGACTTGATGCGCTGTAATTCTTTAAGCAAATCACCAAACAAGGTGCGCAGTTTGTCATAATCATTGATGTTAAAATAAGTCTTTCCATCTTTACTTACCTTTTCTATTACATTATCTGCTGCTCCTTTTTCATAAACCCAGGCAGAAATTAACTGCCGGTTCCGCATGTGCGACTCTTCAATATCTTTGCCTATTTTAATTCGCTGCAACTGCTTCATTAAGCCATTTGATATATAGCTATCATACTCCGCTTTTGCTGCTTCGTCAGAAGGCAATAAACCTAGTTCTACTGTTTTTGGATCCATAATAAAATACAGCGCAACTATATCCGCTCTGGCTTCTTCCAAAGTAGAGGCATAACTTTTAAGCGTTTGCTTTGGTGTACCAACACCTGCTTCGATTTTTCCAGAAGCATGACCAATCACTTCATGCAGAGCTGTTCCTAGTTTATCCGCTTTTGCACCGTACTTTTCGATACGTTCTATTTCTTCTTTATCATGGGCAAATTCGTTTAACAAACCCGGGCCTGACGCTGATTCGTATGCACTAATGATATTTCCAAGGCTCACAGATTTTGACCCGTGCTTTGCTCGAATCCAGTTGGCATTTGGAAGGTTAACCCCGATTGGTGTAGCTGGAGAAGCATCACCAGATTCTCCGGCAACCGCAACGACTTTATACGTCACACCAACTACATTTTCTTTTTTATGTTTGTCTTCAATGGTGGAGTTATCTTCAAACCACTGTGCATTATCAGAAAGCACTTTCATCTGAGCAGAAGCTTCAAAATCTGTTATCTCTACAATGTTTTCATATGAGCCTTTATAGCCTTTCGGATCATTATATACTTCTACAAATCCATTGATATAATCAATATCACCATCCGTTGCTTCAACCCAAGCAATATTATATTCGTCCCACTTTTTTAAATCTCCTGTTTGATAATATTCGATTAGTAATTTCAAAGCGTTTCCTTGTGCTTCATTTTCAGCAACAGTTACTGCTTTTTCTAACCATTTGATAATTTCTTTTATCGCAGCTCCATACATTCCATTCGCTGCATAAACTTTCTCTGTCAATTTTCCATTTTTGCCTCTTACCACTTTTGTATTTAATCCTGTTGAAACAGGTTCTGCAGAATCATCACCATTGGCTTTATAATAAGCATCAACTTCTGCTTCACTAATATCCGGATCATAAAAATTGACAGCAGATCCTTTTACCAAACCTTTAGATGGATCAAGGTTCACTTTTTTATTATCCACCTCCGCATCAAAAATTGCAGCAAGCACTTCATCTGGCAAACTTGTATTACTGTCTTTTAATAAGGACAACATGTAATCCTGTGAAAAACCAGGTGTGAACTTATCCATGGAATAATGGTGATGAATACCATTTGCAAACCAAACTCTCTTGGCATACGTCATCAAACCGTTCCACTCTTTTGACTTTCGATCACCTTTATAGTTTTTAATAATATTCTCTAATGATCGGCGAATCGTCAAATTATGTCTATAATTTTGATCGTAAATAATATCCCGTCCAGCCAGTCCGGCTTGTGTTAGATAATAGACCAATTTCTTTTGATCCAAGTTAAGTTTATCGAAACCAGGCACTTGGTAACGCAACATACCTATATCCGCAAAAGACTCGGTCTGCCAAACAAAATCATCTGTTGAAGTAGAAGCTTCACCTCCATTTGTAGCACTAGTATCCGTAGCAGGATCACCACAGGCAAATAAGAACAACGCAAAAAACAAATAAAAATAGGATTTCATTTCTTTGATTTAGGTTAAAAAATTTTTACAAAAATAGCATTCCTAATCTAACAATTCTTTAAGTCTTTTTTAAGATAACAGTATTCAATCCCTTAAGTTTTACTAAAAAAAATCACTCCTCTTTAATTATTTCTATCACTTTTTCTCTATAAACAAATTAATTTCATTTTCACAAAGTACTGATTATC
>CAYXQH010000756.1:0-3156 GCA_964467425.1 uncultured Saprospiraceae bacterium | reverse complement strand
GTTCTTCTGTTACGATTTTAGTGGAAGAGGCGATAACTCCTGAAGTGGATTGTGCCGGTACGATTTGTCCTGGCGAAGAAATTACCTATACTTCAAATGCGGATTGTGGAACCTTTTATTGGAATGTTAGTACAAACGGGACGATCATAAGTGGAGGTGGATTGAATGATGATTTTATAACGGTAGACTGGGGAGCAGGACCAGAAGGGATCATAGAGTTGTCTGTCGATAATTGTAGTGGAGATTATTGTGTGCAAACACTTTTTGAAACGATACCGATCATTGATGATAATGCTGAAATACAAGGTCCTGAGCGAGTTTGTAAAGGTGCAGAAGTCATCTATTCATTACCTGCTTTTGCAGGAACGGAGTTCGTTTGGTCCGTATCTAGTTTTGGCACAATCTCAGAAGGGCAGGGGACTAATGAGGTAACTATTCAATGGGCAAATGAAGTGACTCCGATTCAACAGCAAGTAATTTGTCAATACGAAAGTTGCTATCTGGGCTGCGGAGGACAAGACACTTTATTAGTCAATATATTAAATGAAGTTTTTATTGAAGGACCCATTGAGACATGCCCTGGAGATATGCAAACCTATACCTGTCGTACACCTCTAGGACAAAATGTTCAGGCGGATTGGTTTATTTATAATAGTAATGGCGTTACCGTAGCGACTTCTGCGGCCCCTACTCCTGACTTTGATGTCAACTGGATTTATGGCAGTGGAAATTATACAGTACATGCAGAAGTTCAGAACCCTTCGAATTATTGTATTGATAACTTTTCAGTGTTTGTTGATGTGGTTGCACCGACTACTTTGCCAACCTCTATTACAGGAGAGTTATTAGTTTGCCCAGGAACAAATTATACCTATGAAGCCAATTCAGCAGGTACCGGTTTTGATTATACCTGGTATGTGTCAGATGGAGGGAATAATTATATTTTAAATGGAAAAACGGTTAACATAGCCTGGGAAAATGCACCTCCTTATACCCTTGCCGTTTCTCAAACTAATTTGGATGGTTTTTCATGTGAATCGGAGACTATTGAAATTAACCCGCAGCTGATTAATACAGTGAGTTTAACGGGTACACCTACTGTTTGTCATGAAGGAATTGGAAACTACTCTGCGACACTTTATCCTGATTTAGAATATAACTGGCAAGTTACGCCTTCCGATGCTGGAAGTATAATTTCCGGTGATCAAACTAATGAGGTAGAAATTCAATGGCACGCTCCGGGAACCCATGATTTGTCGGTGACCGTTTGTGGAGTGACGGATCAAATACCAGTTAATGTTTTAGTGCTTCCTACTCCTCAACCCATAGTGACGCCAGTATGTCCGGGACAAACAACGACTATTTCTTTGACGCAGACTTATAATACCTATCAATGGAAAAATGAAGCTGGTGCTACGATGTCTTTTAATCCAACCGCTAATTTAGGAACGGGTTATTATGAAGTAATTGTTTCCGATAATAATGGTTGTACAGGAAATGAAATATTTTTTGTTCCAACTTATGGTCAACCTAATGTAACGATTTCTACACCAGACTTTGGAAACTTTTGTGCTGTTGGTGGTTCAATGACGTTGTATGCTTTGGAATCTAGCTCTGGTCCTTTAGACTATCAATGGTTTAGAAACAATATACCTTTTGGTACGAATAGTTCTTCTCAGGTAATCAATCAGGAAGGTTCGTATTATGTGGAAGTAACAGATATAAACGGCTGTACAGATATATCTAATATACTCGGATTGTCCTGTGGATCTTTACCAGGGGATCCGAGCCCTGGTTGTGTTCCTGACGGCTTCCCAGATTTTGAAATTCAGCAAGGTGTTTTCTGTAATGAAAGCACTTATATCAATACCTCGGTTAATGATATTCCAAATACCTGGGGTTGGGAGTTTTGGGATATAGTAGGTGGGAATACAAACTATTCTAATGTAGAAAACCCTACAACCACCTGGACAAATGCCGGTTTTAATATAGTTGTTTTTAGTGCAAATATTCAATCTACTACGCCCGGAGAGGTATGCCCAATGCTAACTATACAATTTGATACAATACCATTGGCAGCAGATTTTATTCATGAAGGAACGTGTATTGGAGAATTGATTTCTTTTGAAGACCTTTCCACTTTTATTCCTCAAACGTCTATATCGGGTTGGGAATGGGATTTTGGAGATCCGGTAAGTGGAAGTAATAATAGTTCTAACCAGCAGAATCCATCTCATGTTTATAGTTCCTCCGGCTTTTATAATGTAGTTTTAACAGTGACGGATCAAAGCGGCTGTATTTCCCAATCTCAGAGCGTAGTTGAAATAGTTGATCCTCCTTTAGCATCGTTTTCTATACCAAATCAATCTTGTGAAGGAGCCTCTATGTTTTTTGAAGCAAATGGAAACTTTACCGATATTACCTGGGACTTTGGAGATCCTGCTAGTGGAGCGGCCAATATCTCGAATATTGATGAAACCTATCATGTTTATTCAAGTCCTGGTAATTATACCGTTACCTTAATCGTCGAGAATATTTTTGGTTGTATTGAAAGTGTAACTGAAGTAGTAAATATAACGCCCAATAATCTGGGAGGACTAATTGATGTCAATCCAGCTACTGAAGTCTGTGAAGGAGATAGTGTTATACTTACAGCACCACTGGCAGATTCTTACGCATGGTCGACAGGTGCAGTTTCACAAAGTATTACAGTTTTTGAAGCAGCGGATTATGATGTAACCATCTATGATCCAATAGGCTGTGGTTATACCACGCCACCGGTTGTGATAGATTTAATTCCATTGCCGCAAGGACAAATAACAGCAGTTGAGTATAATGAATTTGAACAGCCAATAAATTATATTTATAATAATTATGAAACCTGTTATGGTGAAGATGTATATCTGGAGATCATTGAAAATCCAAATTATACCTATGAATGGCCTGATGGTCAAACTACTACCGAAATTTCTTTTACAGAAGAAAAAGAGAATTTATTGGAAGTGGGTACACATATATTTGAAGTTGAAGTTACCGACCAAACGACGGGTTGTACAAATATTATCGGTCCATTCACGGTGACCGTTCACCCTGTTCCAGAAAATGTTATTATCACCTCCATGCCTGCTGCTCCGGTTTGTGAAAACACGCCCACAG
>CAYXQH010000755.1:0-3163 GCA_964467425.1 uncultured Saprospiraceae bacterium | reverse complement strand
TTGATGAATTCGAAGGTTATTCCTTAGTTAATGCTGAAAACATTGAATTCTCCCTCGACCTAATGTCCGTTATTAGTTCAGACAGTCCAATCGAAATTAACACGGTAAAACTTACAAAACCTGAAATTAATATCAAGGTTTTGAGGAATGGAAAAGCAAATTACGACATTACTAAACCAAGTGACGCTCCTGCTGAGGAAGGTTCGAGCGATTTAAATTTCCTCGTTCAAATGGAAGAGTATTCCATTGTAGATGGCGCGTTTCTATATGATGATCGACAAGGTGGCACCTATGTAGCGATGGAAGGTTTAAACCATAGTGGAGAAGGTGAATTCACTCAGGATATTTTCGATCTCATTACAGAAACCGAAATTGGAAGCCTGACGGCGAAGTCAGGTGGGATTGCTTATCTTAATAAAGCAAAAACAGCTATTGACCTAACCTTGAATGCGGATATTCCAAACTCGAAATACACCATAAAAGACAATCAAATCAACTTAAATGCACTGAAGTTAAATGCGGAAGGTTTTGTGCAGTTACTTGCTGACAAAGTCAACATGGATATCAAATATAGTGCGCCAAAGAATAATTTTAAAAACTTCCTATCTATGATTCCATCTGCATATACTGCAGATTATAAAGATGTCGAAGCCAATGGCGATTTAAAATTTAATGGTTTTGTAAAAGGAAGTTATGATTTGAATACTGGGGCGCTTCCAGCTTTCGAGGTGAACTTAGATGTTGCGAATGGTGATTTTAAATATCCTGATTTGCCATTAGGTATAAAAGGTATCAATACCGTCACTAAAATCGCCAGTCCTTCTAGTGATTTAAATAAAATGGTTATTGATGTTTCTAATTTTAAAATGGAACTCGGAAACAATCCTTTTGAGGCAAAAGTAAAACTTTGGTCCTTGCTTTCTGATCCGAATATTGATTCTAAAATAAATGGAACTATCGACCTGGAAGAATTATCCCGAGCTTTCCCTATAGAAGGTGTCAAAAAATTTAATGGCATTATCACTTCTAACCTTGTTGCCAAAACGAGTCTGTCTGCTATTGAAAGCCAGGACTTTGACAATGTAAATATGTCAGGTGATGTAACAATGGAAAAACTACTTTTCTCTTCAGAAGAATATCCTGAAGTTAAAGTACACCAGATGGAAATGAATTTCACTCCAAAGTTTGTGAAGCTTGATAAGTTTGATGCTCAGCTAGGAAAAAGCGATATTAAAGCACAGGGCACGATCGATAATATTCTTGCCTATTTCTCACCTGAAAAAACAATGACAGGAACTATTAAAGTTCGTTCTCAATTATTTGACTCTAATCAGTGGATGGCTGAACCAACAAATGAAACAAGTCCAGCGGTTTCTCAAACAGCAGCAGTAGAGAGCGAAGAAGTATTTGATCGGTTTGATTTTACGGTAGATGCAGAAATTGATAAGCTGTTTTATGATATATACGAACTTAAAAATTCAAAGTTATATGGTCGTGTAACACCAAATAATGCGAACATTAAAGAATTTAAAACAAATATTGGTGAAAGTGATTTTGCCATGAATGGAAAGATCACGAATATTTTTAACTACCTCTATGAAAATGAAACGATGAAAGGAGACATTAATCTGTCTTCTAATTACATCAATCTAAATGAATTCATGGTAGAAGCACCAAGCGGTGAAGCGGAAGCCAAGACAATTAGTGAAACGGCTCCAGCTCTTGAAGTAATACCCGTTCCAGAGAAAATGGATTTCAATATCGATGCAAACATTGATAAAATTTTATACACTAATATTGATTTAAACAATGTAAATGGCCTGGTTAAAGTTGCCAATGAAACAGCTACCATGGAAGATTGCAAAGCAAAAGCACTAGGTGGAAGCTTTGTCATGAATGGTTCTTACAATACGCAAAATCCGGACAAACCAATGTTTGATATGGATTATACGATTAGCAAATTAGATTTTCAGAATGCTTTTGAAAAATTCAACACCTTTGCTGCTCTTGCACCAATCGGTAAATTTATAGAAGGAAAATTCAATACCACTTTAAAACTAAATGGAGAATTAGGAAAAGATATGATGCCGAATTTAAACACCTTGACGGCTGAAGGATTTCTACATACTATTGATGGAGCACTTAAAAACTTCAAGCCAGTTGAAGAGTTTGCAAACAAATTGAATGTCGATAAATTAAAAACCTTGAGTTTGAAAAATACTAAAAATTGGTTTTCAATCAAGGATGGGATGGTCACCATTAAAGACTTCGATTATAAAACGAATGGCGTTGATATGACCATAGGTGGATCTCATGGAATCAGTACAGATATGGCTTATTCTATCAAAGCAAAAGTTCCACGTAAATTATTACAAGGCAATAAGGCTGGCCAAAGTGTTGAAAAAGGATTAAAGTTTTTACAAGGGCAAGCATCTAAACTTGGAATTGACATCGATCAAAGCGAGTTTATAAATGTAACTGCGGCTATCACTGGTTCGATGACCAGTCCAAAAGTCAAACTAAATCTTGTCGGTGCCGATGGAGAAACATTAAAAGTAAAAGATGTTGTAGATGTTGTAAAAGATGCTGCCGTTGACAAAGCTTCAGAACTGATTGAAGAAAAAACGGGTATTGATATCAAGCAAATTGATAAAGAGGTTGCTGAAGCACGCGCCAATCTGGAAGCAGAAATGAATGGAAAAATCAAAGCTCTAAATGAAAAGAGAGATAAAGAAATTGCGAGTGCTTTGAAAGAAACAGAAACTCGTGTCAATAAAGTAAAAGCAGATGCTATAAAGCTAGCAGAGCAAGGAAGGGATGCTGGATATAAAGAAGCGGATAAATTAGTTGAAAAAGCTGGCAATAATATTTTAAAGAAAAAAGGAGCACAACTTGCTGCTAAAAAGTTAAAAGAAAGTACCGATAAAGCTGCAGAGAAAGCTATTCAAGCCGCTGAAAATACAGCTACAAATTCTATGAATGCTGCTAGTAAAAAAACGGATTCTATAAAATCTGCTTCTGATAAGCAAGTAGATAAAGTAAGAGGCGAATATGAAAAGAAGATGGATAAGGAAGAAGAGAAGATTAGAAAGAAATACGAAGAAAAAGAATAGAATTTGATTAGTTGCAATATATAGCTTATACCTCTATATATTGTTCATCT
>CAYXQH010000754.1:0-3164 GCA_964467425.1 uncultured Saprospiraceae bacterium | reverse complement strand
CATTTTGATTATAATCAATCCATACCCGCCAGTACGCATCATAGGTTACATAACTGTAGGTGGCAGTTAGGGTTATCGAACATACTACTAGATATGAAAGAGGGAAGTGAGTGAAAATCATTAAAATTGTGAAGACTAAGACGCAATTAAAATGAGATTTACGCTTCCGAAGGAAATTTCGTCATATTTTTCGAAATATCCTGATCATGTGGTAAAAAATTTATTGATTACCACACAAGGTATATTTGCAGCAAAGAGCACCAACTTAAATGAGGTGAAGGAAGATTTAATAAAATAATTGATATGTATTGGATTTTGTTTGTTAGGTTTGAAAGGTAAAAATCCCAAGTATATAACATTAGATGGAACAAGTTGGGAACTGGGAAATAAAAAGATTCACTTAATTACTCTGGCAATAGTGATAAATGGAGTGAGTATTTCTATGTGCTGGGAAGAATTAGAAAGAAAAGCCTTATTTGAAAAACAAGGGGTTAGAGTTTATGATAAGACTTAAATCAAATGCGTATAAAAGCTATGTAGACAAGCAAAGAGAGCAAGTGCATAAAATTTTTAAGCATTAAAAATGGCGTCAGATTGGTTTAAAAAGAGAGGCTAAAAAAATACGATATAGGGCTACTGGAGTTAGTCAGAACATTTCCTTTTTTCTTCTCTCTTATCTGCCTTGCCTTACTCTGCTTTTCGATAAATTTCTGTGTTTTTGAGGTAAAGCATTTGACACCAAAGACTGATCAAGCCAGTCCTTTCCCAAACCGTGCTTCTGCTTAGATAAGTTGGTTGTTAAACTTTATAAAATTTTGTTTCTAATGAGTCAACTATAAGTTGCCACATTACCTCAAAAGGTAAAACTTCTACTTCATGAGCCTGATTATTAAAGTTGATCTCAATAGTTTTCAATTTTTTTAGATAGTGATTTGCTCGACGTTCTACTCCTGATTTATGGAAGCCTGAAATAGGAATTTGTATAAGCATTTTAATAAAACAATTACATCTAAAATTAGGATTATTTGTCTTTAAGTATCGGGCACAGTATTTATTTAGCGCATCAATCCGTTCTGTTGCACCGTCATATTTTTTTTGTAAAATCAAAAATACCATTTGGATGACCAACACTGGTATATTCATTCCATGTTTATCTTTTGAAAAAGAAGGAACATTGTTTAGAAATTTTCCAAGGCGGATGGTATTAAAACTTTTATCCTTTTTTGCTGGGGTAATTTTTTTAGCTAAAACTAAAAAGTGTAAATACATTTGATAAAGTAACCAGGTCTCCTGTAGTATTTTATAAGACTTAAACCTTTTATGAGAAGTGATCACACGATATATTTCGTATGCGTCTTGATAATTTCCAGTATGAAAAGATAGCATGAAAAAATATTCATTGGTTTTAAACCAATTAAATGATCCTTCCTGGATATAATCTTTACATTCAATTGCTGTTTTCTTCCCTTCTTCGAATTCCTTGAGTTGTATGTGACAGACCAATTTATTGAGTAATAGGTTACTATAGCCTCCTATATAATCCGACTCCTTCTGTTTTAAGTGAGCGATTGCTTTTGTACATATATTTTTAGCTTTTTCATAATCAAATATCCCCATTGCACCGATTAACTGAATTTGATGTAGGTAATAATGAAACATAAAATTATCGGTTTTATCTTCCACTAGTGCCAGCTCCTCATAATAAGTCCTAGCATCTTTGTCGATTTGAGGATTAGCTGTAACGCTGTCGGAAGTATGGTCAAGAATCAACTTCATATAATATTTATGCGCAAGATTATTGTACTTCAGTTGCCTTTTGTAGTAATCATAATTTATATCATAATATTCAAATTTTTCTTTGTTTTGATCTCTTGTCCCGTAATGTCTGCGAAGTAAGATAGAGACAGAAACAGCCAATTCATAAAAATCAAATTGTTGTGCTTTTTTAAATATTCTTTCTGCAAGATGGATTGCCGTTTTTCGGGCAGATTTTTCTACTAGTATTCGACAGGTCGCCCATTCTTTCCAACATTGGTAATAAATATCACCTCTACTTTTTTGATTATTAGTGTCGATAAAAAGGATGGTATTTAACAATCTTTTCTTTAACTCATATTTTAGATTACGATATTTTACAGAGACTTTTTCTTCTCCATAAATAGCTAGCGCAGCCTGGGTATCGTTTTTTACCTCACCACTTTGAATGACTTGAAAAAGTCGATATAATTTGGAATTGTATTGTTTGGAATTGTCACCAATAATTTCGATAGACTGAGTTTTATACTTGGTAAGTATATAGGCTAATTCTTGTAATTCTTCCATAGACTTTTTGTGTTTATGTTATACTTTATCAGGAGTAAAAACAAGACTTTATCTAACTGTATAAATATGTTGTTTTTTTGTAAGGTGCTGATAATCAGTGCTTTGTTGTTTGCAATTGCTTGAGTTATAGTATTATTTACATCTTACATAGCGAATACTACTGTCATTTTTTTATGTTTCCTTCCTCCCTATATTTGTCTTATCAATAAAGAAGGAAAATCATGGAATCCTAGAGCGATATTTAATTTTTCCTTCCGTAGAACTAAGAATAAAAATTTAATAATTTTCTAACCTAGAAGATTCATAATGATTTGTTATGAGCCTTCCTAAAACCTTATTGCCATGATTAACTCTCTTCTGATTTCATTAATGATTGCATTTGGATTTATTTCTTCAGCCTCAGATTACGATAATCTTGACCAGCAACAGAAGGAAACTTACGAATCTATAATTATAGATGAAGGTGATGTGATATAAACACAGCACACTTGTTTTAATTATAATAATGACAACAATAGTTTCAAGTTGACTCAATATAAGGATTATTTTTCAATATTGAGTTAACGTAACTCCCTTTATTTGCATAATTAGTAGATTGTAAATAGTTGTTTATCAATTATTTATGTTTCGTAATAGTTAATTTTTATTAAAATTTAAATCTAACATTTTGCTGAAAACTGTCATGTCATGTATGAGTAACATACCTGTATATTTGAGTAAATGATATAATCGTTACCATAATTTTAATAAAATGAAGTCAATGCAATCAAGAATAGCTTACCCTCCATTACAGTCAGAATCTGTAAATCAGGCATTTGTAGAAGTAATTCTGGGACGTCCAA
>CAYXQH010000753.1:0-3168 GCA_964467425.1 uncultured Saprospiraceae bacterium | reverse complement strand
TGATTGATTTTTCAAACATTCTGGCCTTTTGTATCTTTAAGCAAAAACGGTGAGACAAACAACAAAGAGGATTCTATTTTTACTAGTGCTGATTCTGAGTGCTATCGATTATTCTGTAGCTCAACCCGATGAAGTGGCTTTGGATAGTATCCAAATTGTGGAACAGGGACAAGCCTTAATAAAGTCATTGGATTATATAAATAAAACGGCTGCAGAAAATATTGAAACAACAAAAAAAGCGCTGGCGGTATTTCAAAAAATAAACAACTGGGAAGGTATAATAGATTCTTATAATTATCTATCGGTGTTTTATTATTTTGAAAAGGATTTTAATAAGTCCGAATCCAATTTGTTACTTGCAAAAGAATTAGCCAAAAAAAAGTTAGGGGTTGAAAGTATTCAGTATCGGACTACGTGGATTAATTTAATAACCATTAAAGATTTTGCAGGATTTAAAGAAGAAGCTATTGAAGAATATGAAAAAATCATCATTGTAGAAAAAAAACATGGTGTATTAAAAACTTCGGAAGCACTAATTTTTCACAACTTAGGAACGGCATATTTAGCAATTGGAGAATTTGAAGAAGCGATTGATGCCTTAAGCAACTCTATAAGAATTAGAGAAAAGATTGATTCTGATACAGATACCAATCAAGCAGACCTTGGTAGTGTTTACGCTGATCTGGCAGATTGTTATAAAAGAAAAAAAGAATACCCAAAAGCAAAAGAAATTTTTCTAAAAAGCCTTAACCTGCTTTCTTCTTTTGATAAAAAAAATGAGTACGTTAATCAAACGAGGTATAACTGCTATTATAAATTAGCAGAAATATACCTGGAGCTAGGTGATAGCAAACTATCTCTTCAATATGTAAACAAGGCAATCGAAATAAAAAATAAAGGTTCTGTTTTTGATGATTGTTATAGTTATCAGATTCTAGGAAAAATTAAATTATCAGAAGGAGAAAACAAATTAGCCCTTTCTTACTTTGATAAAGCAATCCAGTCCGCAACAAACGAGGCTGATGGATTTTCTAACTTCCCTCAAATTGCAACGGCTTATACTCAAAAAGGAAATGCCCTTCTCCATATTTCTCAATATGATGATGCAATAACCGCATTTCAAAAAGGCTTACAAATCACAGCTTTAGACTTCGATGAAAACGATGTAAAAATAAATCCTTCAATGGATCAAATCATCCAAAAATTAAGCTCTCTGGATTTAGTAACAGGAAAGGCCAGGGCTTTTCTAGCTAAATACAAAAACAATAATAAGGAGGAAGATCTTTACCTGGCTTCAGATCATTATTTATTAGCGACGAAAATGATCGATGCAATAAGACAAGGTTATAACACTACAGCATCCAAACATATACTTGCTGAAAAATCTAACCAAATCTACGAGCAAGCCATTGAAACCTCCGATGTGTTATTCCAAAAAACAAATGATGTAAAATATCTGGAGCAAGCCTTTATATTTGCGGAAAGTAACAAGGCTATTACTTTATTGGAATCTATGACCAAAGAAATGGCGCTGAATGTATCTGGTATTCCTGATTCCTTATTAGGCAAAGAAAGGAAACTAAATATCAAACTGAATTTTTCTGAAAAATTATTAGCAGAAGCAAAAGCCCAAAAACAAAATCAGGAGTATGTTGATCGATTAGAAAAAGAAAGATTTGACTTAAAAGAAAAGTATAAAAAATTACTTAGAGAAATTGAACAAAGCTACCCTAAATACTACCAGCTAAAATATGCTTACGAAACTGCAAGTGTCCAGAAGATTCAAGACGAACTTTTAGACAAGGAAAAAGCACTTGTTGAGTATTTTGTAGGAGATCAATTTATCTATAGTTTTTTAATTACAAAAAAGGATTTTAAAGTTGAAAAAATAAAAAATACGCCAGCGTTAACGGAGATGATCAATCAGATCAAGCAAAGCTTAAGTGTGTCTCCAGAAAGCAAAACCTTTACACAAGATTATCAGAACTTCTCCAAGAGTGCACATGGTTTATACAATCTAATTCTTGAGAGCCAGCTGTCGAAAATAGATGACAAAATAGATCAACTCATTATTATTCCCGATGGATTACTTGGCTTTGTTCCTTTTGATATTCTTTTATTTAAAACACCGGATTTAGAAAATCCAAATTATAGCCCAAGCCACCTTTCCTATCTTATGAATCGTTTTGTTGTTAGTTATAATTACTCCAGCACATTATTTTTTAATACAAAAAAAGAAGAAGTAGAATCCTTAAACTTTATTGCTTTTGCTCCTTCATTCCAACAAGGAAAAAAAATCACTGAACGAACATGTAGTGAGTCGGATTTGTATGAGTTAAAATGTGCTGCTAGTGAAGTGAACCAAATCAACGAAAACTTCAACGGTAAAGTTTTAGAAGGAGCGCCTTCTACAAAAAACTATTTTTTAGAACAAGCGAATAACTATAATGTGATACATCTGGCAACACATGCATGTGTTAATGAAGAGAATGCCTTACTAAACCGGATACACTTTTCAGACGATTATATAACGATGTATGACCTTCTTAGTTTAAAGCTGAATGCCGACCTTGTCGTCTTAAGTGCCTGCAATACGGGGACTGGAGAAATCGTAAAAGGAGAAGGCGTAATGAGTCTTTCTAGAGGCTTTATTCAATCAGGAGCAGAAGCCACACTTATGAGTCTTTGGGCGGTCGATGATTGTGCGACTTCTGATATTATGATCTCATTTTATGAAAACCTGAATAATGGCGAGACCAAGAATGTAGCTCTGAAAAAAGCAAAAGAAAACTATATCAATTCAGCCTCTGATAAAGCTAAAGCGCATCCCTATTATTGGGCCGCTTTTGCTCAATTTGGTGATGCTGAAGCAATGACGAAGAAAAAAAATATAACCTTGTATTATTTTCTAGGAGGAATTCTACTTGTTGGAATATTTTTTCTACTTAGAAAACAACGACCTCAATAAAATAAAGTCACCTTGGGGAGGTACGACCAGTCCTTCAAGTGTTTGTACTTCTATATAATAGACAAATACTGCAGCGAGCATTTTTCTTCCTTTTAATAGGATTCAAGTCTTAAAATGCAAAAGCCCAAAAACAACAAAAGTGCCATATAAAAGAGAAATATTTCTACCAAAAATATAAGAATCGGATAAAGTTCTTTACT
>CAYXQH010000752.1:0-3168 GCA_964467425.1 uncultured Saprospiraceae bacterium | reverse complement strand
CATTTTCTTTCGCTTCTTTTAAAAGAGCGTTGGCAGGATAAAAATCCATATTGGGAAAATGTCCTTTGTTGTTGAGACGATTTTGAACAGCACTTACTTTGCTTTGGCGTTTAATCATGCCTAATGCAATCTTATGAATATCTAACCAAAGAGCAGGCTCACCTTTTTGTCTTAGTGCTGCAACTTTTTGAGCATCTTTTTCTGTCTCCAAGAGGAAGGACTTTTCTAAAACATAAAGATGGTCAGGTTTAATTTTTCCGCTTTTGAGTCGTTTTAAACTAACTTTTAAAGCTTTTTCGGAGTGTCCTTTTTCAAGGAGCTTGATAGGACGATTGCAGGTGCTCAATAGCATTACCGCAATCACGATGATGGTGATTTTTTTCATAGCTAAATAGTTTTCGATTCCACAATACACCCTAAACGGGTTGACGCTGTGTTAAATCGAAGATAAGAATTTTAGAAAAAAAATGTTCTTAAAGAAACGTTAATGAGGTTAAATGACAGCCCGTCAAATAACCTATTTTAAAATACGCTTTACTCTTTTTTGTAAGATGGGAACCACGCTTTCTTCAAACCAATCATTTTTCTTTAACCAGCGTTGGTTTCTAGGGGAGGGATGTACCAAGGGGAAATAATCAGGTAGGTAGTGTTCAAAATTTGCAACGGTTTCTGTTAAGTTTTTTTTCGCTTCTTTTTTTAAATAATACTTCTGTGCATATGCTCCGATAAGTAGTGTTAATTCCAAATTAGGAAGGTGTGCTAAAATTTTAGAATGCCATTCTGGAGCACACTCTTTTCGTGGTGGTAGGTCACCGGATTTTCCAGTTCCAGGATAACAAAACCCCATTGGGACAATCGCTATTTTTTTTCGATCATAAAAATCATCATCTGAAATATCCATCCACATTCTGAGGCGTTTTCCACTTTGATCATTCCAGGGAATACCGCTATTATGTACCCGGGTGCCGGGGGCTTGTCCTATGATTAAAATTCTACTTTCCTTTGAAAAAGAAACGACCGGTCTGGGTCCAAGCGGTAGATGTTCTGCACAAATGGTGCAATTGCGGATACATTTCTTTAAATTATTAATAGACATATAAAATGAAATAGATTTGTTAACAACCAAATTAATAATAATAACGTTAAATAATAAAATGGCGGAATGAAAATTAAACGTCAGCGTTTGGCTAAGATATTTCTTATTTTTGCGTAAAGTATGAATCTTAAAATGATAAATCCTAACAATATGCTTAATAAAAAAAGTTTTACGCTTGTTTTATCCTTGTTTATTAGCTTGTCGATTATAGCTCAGTTTCAGCGGTATAATCCAGCGGTGACCGAAGAAGGAAGCCAATTAGATATGGCTTTTGTTGGTGGTTTGATTGCGCCACAGTTTTCGGCAGTGGATTTAAATAATGATGGAATTGAAGATCTTTATGTTTTTGATAAGGCTGGAAATGTAGGATTAACATTTATTAATAATGGAACAGCCAATGAGGTTGATTATTCCTATGCACCCTTCTACGAACAATTCTTTCCTGTTTTGAATGATCATAATCTTCAAAACTCATTTTGGGTTATGCTTAGAGATTATAATGGAGATGGTATTCAGGATTTATTTAGCTATTCTGATACACCTGGAGTTGATGGACTAATTGCTTATCGAGGAAAGTATGTAGACAATGTGATTAATTTTGAGCGATATGATTTTACACATATTATAGCGAATAATACCATTCCATTCCCGGCGGGTAATGGCTTTACGCAGGTGTTTGTTACTGGGCAGGATTATCCTGCAATTGATGATATCGATGGTGATGGCGATTTAGACATTCTTACGTTTGCCGTTGGAGGTGGACATGTATATATGTTTGAAAACAGATCAGTCGATATGGGATATGGTTTGGATAGTTTAATTTATGTTTTAGGAGATGATTGCTGGGGACGTTTTTATGAAAGTGGCCTCAACGAGTTTATAGATTTGAGTAATAATATTACTATATGTTCGAGTGGATTTCATGATCCAGACTCCGAAGGTGATACTAGACATGTTGGATCGACCTTATTGACTTTTGATAATGATATGGACGGTGATAAGGAAGTTCTCTTGGGAGATATCTCTTTTGATAATTTAAACCTTTTAACAAATGGAGGAGATTCGGACCTTGCTTTTATGACAGAACAGGATGTCACCTTTCCAAGTTATAATGTTCCCGCAGATGTACAGATTTTTCCAGCATCCTTTTACCTTGATGTAAATAATGATGGTGTTAAGGATCTATTAGCTTCTCCAAATGTTTGGAAACCAGGAGAAAATCATGAAGTCGTTTGGCGTTATCAAAATGATGGAGCAAATGATAATCCTAATTTTCAATTTGTTGAAAAAGACTTTTTGGTAAGCGAAATGATTGATTTAGGAAAAGAAGCACATCCTACTTTTGTTGATTATAATGAAGATGGCTTAATGGATCTAGTCGTTGGAAATAGTACCTTTTACCGACCTTTCGGTGAAAGAGCAGCTCGAATTTATCTTTATGAAAATATAGGTACTTCCTCCAATCCTTCTTTCGAATTGGTGGATGATGACTATCTGAATTTCAGCATTTTTGATATGACAGGAAACAATTCTCCGTCTCCAACTTTTGGAGATATTGATAATGATGGAGATATGGATGTTTTGATTGGTGCTGAAAATGGAGGATTCTATTTTGGTGAAAATACTGCTGGTGCTGGAAATGAAATTAATATTCCAACAGTTCAGTTTAATTATATGGGATTAGATTTAGGAACTCATTCTAAGCCACAGTTTATAGATCTTAATAGAGATGGAAAGCTGGATATTGTCGCTGGTGAAAAAGTTGGACGTTTAGTTTATTTTCAAAATGATGGAACACCAGAGAATCCAATGTTCGTTCCGAATATCGATTCTCAAACACCGGATGGTAATAATATTATCGGTCTTGGATTAGTAGATACAAGATTTGGCTGGAGTGCCGGTTATGCTGCTCCGTTTTTTGTCGACTTCAATGGCGAATGGGGCTTGTTTTCCGGATCTGAAAAAGGTCAGATTTTAAAATATTCCAATATTGAAAATAATCTAAGTGGAAACTTCACCATTGATGATGATTACTTTGGTGAACTAAGACCGGGATATCGTACACAACCTGC
>CAYXQH010000751.1:0-3172 GCA_964467425.1 uncultured Saprospiraceae bacterium | reverse complement strand
ACAATTAAAAGTTGTATCAAGCCCAAAAGAATCTTATTTTTATACAGTGAAATATTTCATTAAAATAGCAGTCCTTTTTCTTGTCTTTACGGCATCACTTCCGGCAACAGCTCAAGCAAGTGCTAGTTGTTGTCAAACAGAGTCATCCTCTTCTTGTTGCCAAGGTGAAGAAAAAGATCAAAACAAGGAGACTCCTTGCGGGTCAAGTAGTTGCGATTGCATTTGTTGTGCAAGTGTTTCATTTATTCTTTCAAAAAAACTAAATATAGGACTTGAAGCAGATAAAAATATTCCTGCAAATGATTTTCAATATCAATCATTAAAAGGTGCACTCTTCCATTCCATCATCTGGCAGCCGCCAAAAGCTTAAATAAACTACATCTTAACTCATAGCGAGTTTTATATTTTAGAAAAGCCTATTTTGGCTTAATATTTCTATGTTGTTTATTTAAATAAATTTTAAATGAAAAAGTACATACTGATCCTTTGCTGTGTATTTATTACACAGTATTTACTTGGACAAAGTATTTCAGGTACCGTCAAAAATGACGAAGGGGATTTTTTATATGGCGCTACCGTCAAATGGAAAGGTGCTGAAAGTGGTACGATAGCAGACAATAATGGTTATTTTGAATTACCGAAACAAGATACGCTTGCTTTGCTACAAGTGGATTACGTCGGATATAATTCTATATTTATTGAAGTCACTCCAGAAGAAACAAATCTTGAAGTTGAAATTGGTGGGATATCCGAATTAATGACCGTTGAAGTTGCTGCAAAAAAATTCGACAATTATGTTTCTACGATAGAAATTCTCAATGTGGAAACGATTGGTGCCGGAGAATTTCGAAAAGCCGCTTGTTGTAATCTTTCAGAAACCTTTCAAACCAACGCTGCAGTTGATGTATCTTATAGCGACGCGATAAGCGGTGCTAGGGAAATCATGATGCTAGGCTTACGTGGAACTTATACACAAATGATGGTGGAAAAACGTCCGGGAATGGCCGGACTTGGATCACCGTTTTCTTTGGAGTTTATTCCAGGAACCTGGTTACATAGTATACAAATTTCTAAAGGAACTGGTTCTGTTCAAAATGGCTATCAGGCTATTGCTGGTCAAATTAATACAGAGTTGGTAAAACCATTTGAAGACAAATCTCTATTTGTAAATTTATATGGTTCTACTTTTGGAAGAGGTGAAGCTAATATTCATTTGAACAGGAGTTTTACAGATGAATGGAGCGCAGGTTTATTATTGCATGGGAGCTTTATGAAGAATGATCTTAATGAGAATGACGATTCTTTTCTTGATACCCCGCAAAAAGAATTGCTTAACGGAATGTTCCGATTATTTTATAGAGGGGAGAATTTGAGGTCTCAGTTTAATGTACATGCTTTTAGGTCCAGACATATTGCCGGGCAGGTTATTCCTAAAGGACAAGCCCCTGCTGGTTTCTTCCAGATTGGTCAGGATCATGATCGGATAGAGCTGTTTGGAAAAGCAGGATATATTGGATTCGAAGACCCAAGCAAGAGTATTGGTTTTATTACTAATCTATCTTTCCATGAATTGGATTCTTATTATGGCAACCGTTTTCACAGAGGCGTTCAAACCAATTATTATGCAAATTTAATGTACGCCAGTGACCTCAAGAATGTGCATAATAGAATCATGATTGGAGTCAGCTATTTATATGATGACTATGATGAAAAATTGAATGATACAGATTTTAGTCGAACAGAACGTGTCCCCGGCGCCTATGTCGAATATACTTATGACTACCAGAAAGAGGAAGGGGTAACAGTCGGTAAGTTTGAAGAAAATTTTGGAGCTGTCCTTGGTGTTCGACTGGATCAGCACAATCTTTTCGGAACCTTATTTACGCCTAAAGTAAGTTTGTCGTATAATTTTTCTGAAAATAGTATTGCTCGAATTACGGCGGGTCGTGGTTATCGAACAGCAAATGTCATTGCGGAAAATATAGGTATGCTAGCAAGTAGTCGATCCGTGAAAGTCTTGGAAAATTTGGAAATGGAAGACGCTTGGAATTTTGGTTTAAACTTTACCCAGAAATTTGAAATTGGAGAACGCTCCGGAAGTATTTCTGCTGACCTATTCCGAACCGATTTCACCAATCAGGTTGTTATGGATATGGATTCAGAAATCAATTCAGTTCTTTTCTATAATCTAAATGGTAAGTCTTATTCCAATAGCTTCTTAAGCGTTTTGTCTTATGAAATGTTTAAAGGTTTTAACTTTAAATTAGGTTATAAAATCAATGATGTTCAGATTACTTTTCAAGATGGAGAGACACGATCTAAGCCAATGGTCGCCAAGCATCGTGGATTAGTTGCGCTTGAATACGAAACCCCTAATGAAAAATGGGACTTTAATGTCAACAGCCAATTGATTGGAAAATCTCGATTTGCACATGTGACTGACAATCCGTTTCATAATGATGAGCAGCATATCGGTGAAACAAAACCGTATGCGCTTTTTAATGCGCACATTAATTATAAATTCACCGATAATTTTGAAGTGTATATTGGAGGAGAAAATCTTTCTAATTTCACACAGGCAGATCCGATCATTGACTGGGAAAATCCTTTCGGTCAGTATTTTGATGCCACACATATCTATGCACCAATTGCAGGAGCGATGGGTTATGTAGGGATTCGATTCTCGATTGACTAGACAAAGGTGAATAATAAAAGAAAAGGTCATTATTTCAATGTTTGAATAATGACCTTTTTTCATTTTTAAACTTTTGCAAATTCATTCTCGTTCAATGCCAAACGAATGAACCGCATTAGAAGAATCGCTTTTTCCTCTTTTCGTAATTGCCCCTCTCCTATTCCGCCGTCTTTCAGATCGATTGGAAATATAAATTTTTCTCCATTTACGAACACTTCATAATACATCTTTCCATTCTGATAATGAGAAAATATTGCCTTGTTGTTTTTTACGATTTCCTTTAAAGTGGGTACTTGCATGATTTTAAATTTATTGGTTAATTTTTTTCGGTTTTCGGTTTTCGGTTTTCGGGGTTTGGGTTTAGGGGTTTGGTTTTCGAGATTCGATAGCAGCTATGAATTTATTAAGCATGCGACCTAAATGATCGACTTTATCTTTTAATTTTCCTTATTCTCAAATTTCCCCATCTGATTTAGT
>CAYXQH010000750.1:0-3176 GCA_964467425.1 uncultured Saprospiraceae bacterium | reverse complement strand
TGACGCATCAAATCGCAGAGCGTGCATGGACACATATACAAGAAGTAGAAGCGCTAGGAGGAATGACCAAAGCAATCGAAAATGGTTTGCCGAAGTTGAAAATTGAAGCTGCAGCAGCTAGAAAACAAGCTCGAATAGATAGTGGGCAAGATAAAATTATCGGGGTCAATATTTTTCAAACAGAAGAAGAAACAGATATTGAATTATTAGAAGTAGATAATACCGCTGTTCGGGAATCTCAAATCCAACGCCTTACACAAATTCGAGCAACAAGAGATGAAAAAGCAGTTCAAGAAGCATTGAAAGCGCTGGAAGATTGTGCAAAAAATGAGGAAGGTAACCTTTTGGAAAAAGCTGTGATTGCCGCACGTCACAGAGCAACACTAGGTGAAATATCTCTAGCAATGGAAAATGCCTTTGGACGATTTAAGGCAACAACGCGCTCCATTTCCGGAGTTTACAGAAGTGAAATAAAAATGGACGATAATTTTAAAAAAGCACAAGAGTTAGCCAATCAATTTGCAAAACTAGAAGGCCGCCGACCACGAATCATGGTGGCAAAACTAGGACAGGATGGTCATGATCGCGGAGCCAAAGTGATCGCTACCAGTTTTGCAGATCTTGGTTTCGATGTAGATATTGGACCGCTTTTTCAGACGCCAGAAGAAGCCGCTCGTCAAGCTGCGGAAAATGATGTCCACATCTTAGGGATATCCTCTCTAGCCGCTGGTCACAAAACCTTAGTGCCACAAGCCATCGAGGCTTTGGAAGCTTTAGGGCGATCAGATATTATGGTCGTCGTCGGTGGAGTTGTCCCGCCAAAGGATTATGACTTTTTATATGAAAAAGGCGTGATCGGAGTTTTCGGCCCAGGGACAGTAATCGCCAAAGCTGCGCAGGATATTTTGAAGATTATGATAGGGGAATAACCTTTTTCCAAAATTTGTATAATATAAGGTTGAAGAAATGGAAATTACCTTACCGGTATCAAGCATTGTAATAATTGCGATAGGGAGCATTGGAGTTGCTGTTTCTATTCTCACAAGCATTGTCTTTTATTTTCAAAAAAGAATCCAACATATCTCGAATATTTTTCTTTGCCTTTTATTATTATTGAGTGGTTTGACCTTACTTAATGAAACGTTTACAGTATCAGGTATTTCTAACAGGTTTAAAAATTTATATTTTATACCTATTTATTATTCACTAAGTATCGGTCCACTATACTATCTTTTTGTAAAATCAAAATACTATCATAAACTTGCTAAGATTGATTTTTTACATCTTGTAATCCCCTTGATTCAAGCTATAGTTTATTGGAGTATTGGATTCCAAACGGTAGACTATAAATCAAGCTTATGGGGAAGTTTATGGTTTCGTAATCTTTTAACCATTGAATCTTTTCTGTTTCCTGCTAGTTTGTTACTGTATAGTATCCTTTCCACTTATTTTTTGAAACAGCCTGCAGATAAAGATTCGTTTTGGAATTTCGATTTAAAAAAATGGTTGACAAACTTCACAAGAATTTTTCTTTTTATCACCATCCTTGAGTTAACTGTTTCAATTATAGAAAACGTCTATGGTCATCGTCTTGGTGCCGCCTTTATCATCCTACGATTCACGATTTTTTTCCTGTTTATTTTATGGATTGCTTACAACACTATTAAGCTGTCCTTTCCTTTTTCGATCTACAACACTAAGCCTAAAAATATTGCTTCGGTATTATCAATCGATGAACTTGATCAAACAAAAAAAGCGATTATAAGACTTATGGAAAAAGATAAGGTTTACCTTAACTCGGATCTCTCTATTCAAATTTTAGCTTCCTATTTAGGTATAACGGATAAAAAATGCTCACATGCTTTGAGCAAGGGGTTAGATACCAACTTCAATCAATTCATTAATAAGTATAGAATTGAAGCCTTTGTAGAGAAAATGCAGGAAGGCAGGCATAAAGAATTGACCTTACTCGGTATTGCATATGAATGTGGGTTTGAATCAAAGTCCACATTTAACAGATCTTTCAAACGTCTAAAAGGACATACACCAAGTCAATACATAAAATCCCTTCAAAATCCATCCTGATTAGTGTCAAATCCCGATTTGGAGCGATAGAAACCTAAAAATCATCTTGATTTGTGTTAAGAATTACAAATAAAAAAGATGATATGACTAAGATTTTTCATTGGATCAAAGTTTCCGAATAAAATTAACCATAACCTGGGCATTCTGATACTTAGGCTTTTTGTTGGTGTTGCATTATGTACGATTTTTGAAAAGCTATTCCCCCGAGATGGTGTTTGGGGTCCTCAAGAATGGTTTATTCAAGATGTGGCAGAAATGGGCTTTCCATTTCCTTTACTTTTTGCCTGGATAGCTGTACTAACTGAATTTATAGGAGGTATCCTGTTAATATTAGGTTTGTTTACTCGCCCTGCAGCTTTATTAAATGCCATTTTAACTTTTGTTGCCGCTTTTGTATATCATCAGGGAAATATTGAAAGACCTGGATTACTGGCTTTTACCTTTATGATTATGTGTTTAAGCATTCTGCTTAACGGAGGAGGAAAATATAGTTTAGATTATTTAATTTACAAAAAATATAAAAACGATGAAGCTTAATATTGTTAGTATTCTGTTGTTTATAAGTTTTACAATGAATGGACAAGTAGCGTCGGTTTCTTCCAATGAATTACAAGAATTATTTGGTCAATGGGAAGGAACGCTAAGCTATACCGATTACAGTGACGACTCCTCGACTTCAACATTAAAATGTAAAATGATTATTTATTGGAAAGGGAGAAAGGGTAGTATCGGAATTGGTTTTACAGAACCCAACGGCAAAGTTATTTACGATATAGTGAAAATGAAGCTACTTAAGAAAGGAAAAAAGATAAAATTTGACGGCAAAAAATATAAAGTAGATTATTTTAAACAAGATAAAAATTCAAAGAGTTGGGAATTGATAATGTCTTGTTCAGGAAAAGATAATAATCGAAAAGCTACAATCAAACAACGTATTGAATACAATGATACGACACTATTAATTACAAAAGAAGTAAAGTACGAAGGCACGTCTGATTTCTTTGAGCGAAGTAAATATACGCTAGAAAGAAGATAGAAACGAAATGCTTTATTAAACATAACCACATAACCACATAACCACATAACCACAT
>CAYXQH010000749.1:0-3177 GCA_964467425.1 uncultured Saprospiraceae bacterium | reverse complement strand
GGACGTATAGTAAATACGAAGTTGCTGATCTTTTAAATAATTCTCTTTTAAATAATCGTCGATTGCGCTGGCAGGTGCGTCTTCTTGAAAAACATGTTTTAAAACATCTACAAACTCCCAGGCATAAAAACAATTAAAATAGCCTGCTTCTAAAAAGTCGTCATCCTCATTTTCTCCAAGGAGGAAAACATTTTTATTGGAAGCAAAAGAAGCCGCCATTTCTTTCCAAAAATCTAAAGGTACATTGTGAGGGCTGTCAAATCGAAAGCCATCAATCTTTTTCTCTTCCACCCAAAAATGCATATCAGCAATTTGTTCTTTTCTCAAATCGGCATTATCATAATTCAACTCCGCAACATCTGACCAATCAGTCAAATTACCTCGATCTAATGGCAAAGAAATTTTTCCGGTTGCTGGATTGATGGTATAATATTCTGGTTTTTCAGTAATCCAGGGATGATCCCATGCAGTATGATTAGGTACCCAGTCCAGAATCAGACGCATATCTAATTGATGTGCTTTATCCACTAACTTTTCAAAATCTTCCATCGTCCCAAATTCAGGATTTACTCCCCGATAATCAGAAACGGAATAATAACTCCCCAATGTTCCTTTCCTTTCTTTTACACCAATCGGATGAATCGGCATCAACCAAAGAATATCAACGCCCATCTCTTTCAATCTTGAAAGGTCTTTCGTAAATGCATTAAGCGTTCCCTCTTTAGAATACTGACGGATATTTACTTCATAAATATTGGCATTCTTCGCCCACTCCGGAAAACTATTTTTATCTGCTTCGGAATGAGACTTTATTGCATCAGCAGCTCCATTGTCTACTGTAGGTGCTGAAGATCGATCACATCCACAAAAAATGCTTAGACTGATAGAAAGGATAAATAGGAGGGATATTTTATACATAGTCTTCAAGAATGGTTAACAGGAAATAAAAAACTAGGCTAATAATTATTTACTTGGACGTTCAGATTCTGGTTCAAGCATCAGTTGCATCCCAACCGGGTTCCCTGGAACATTCCCTTTAAAGAGAATCCTTCCACCACCTCCAGCTCCCTGGATTTCATAATTTGATGCTATCATTTGACCTTTTTCAAATTGAAATTGGATAATATTATTTTCTTTTCCAATGGACCAATAACCAGAGCTCAACACATTCTGGTATTGACCAGTTTCACAGGTTCCATCTGTTTTTAAATCAAACCAACGACCTTTATAGTCTTCTGGATTTTTCGTACCTAAAGGCGCTTTGACCACCCAAAGTTTACAATAAGGTGCTTCATGGCTGGCTTCGTAATTTTTTTTCACAGGTGCTGCTTGTGCAGCGGCGGTATTAGGAGCAGCCGTATTCGCTGTATTCGTGTTCGAATTAGTTGTTGAATCTCCTCCACAATAACTTAAAGAAATCGTGATTAAGGCTAAAAAGAATAGTCTGTACATGATGCTAATTTTTAAACAAAAATTAAAAATATCTCGCGAAATGATATTCTGTTGCCTGAAAGATAGGGAATGCCTACTAATTTCCAAAAATTTGGAAGCTATGTGTATTTATTATGATAATCTTTCGATCAAGCAATTAGTTCTTCGCTTTGAGGATGTAGTTCAATTTCCTTACCATTTAATACTACTCCGATAGAATTATCAGAATGATTGCTAATCGAGGTACCAGACTTCGAAACTTTCACCTCGATTAAGGTATTTCTAAATCGAATTTTAAAGGCATAAGCCTGCCATTGTTCGGGTAAAAGCGTATTAAATACCAATTGATTATCGACTACTCTCATCCCTCCAAAACCTTTAACAATAGCCATCCAGGTTCCTGCCATACTGGTGATATGACAGCCATCCTCTGTATCATTATTATAATCATCCAGATCCAATCTGGCTGTTCTTAGATACATTTCATAGGCTTTGTCTAATTTCCCAAGCTTGGCTGCTAAAATAGCATGGACACAGGGCGATAAGGAAGATTCATGCACCGTTCTGGGTTCGTAAAAATCAAAGTTTGACTGTATTGTTTTTTCATCAAAATGATCTTCAAAAAAATAAAGCCCCTGCAAGACATCTGCCTGCTTGATATAAACGGAACGAAGTATTCTATCCCAAGACCAGTTTTGATGAATCGGTTTATCTTCTGGTTTTAAATCTGCAGCTGTCTTTTCCCATTCTTTATCAAAAAAACCATCGGCTTGTTCAAAAACCTGCAGCTCTTCATCAAAAGGCAGGTAGATATTATCAGCTATTTTCTTCCAGGCACCGAGTTCTGTATATTCATAAAACTTGACCTTTTCTTCGATCTCTTTCCATCGCTCAGGGGTAGTATTCTGAGCAAATTCTATAGCATTGATCGTATATTTCAAACACCAGGCAGCGATGTAATTCGTGTACCAATTGTTGTTGACATTATTGTCATATTCATTAGGTCCAGTCACTCCATGCATCACATATTTTTCTTTTCGACTGGAAAAATGAACACGCTGACTCCAGAATCTTGAAATACCTATCAATACTTCCAAACCATAATCTAATAAATATTGCTTATCGCCGGTATATCGGATATAATCATAAATGGCAAAAGCGATTGCGCCGTTTCGATGAATTTCCTCAAAAGTAATTTCCCATTCATTATGGCATTCTTCCCCATTCATCGTTACCATTGGGTAGAGCGCTGCTCCATCTTTGAAACCTAATTTCTGAGCATTTTCAATAGCTTTTTCTAAATGCTTATAACGATAAACTAGAAGATTTTTTGCGACTTTTTGATCCGCAGTAGAAAGATAGAAAGGCAAACAATAGGCTTCTGTATCCCAATAGGTACTTCCGCCATATTTTTCTCCAGTGAAGCCTTTCGGTCCAACGTTGAGACGCTCATCTTCTCCCGAATAGGTCTGATTCATTTGGAAAATATTAAACCGGATGCCTTGTTGAGCTGCAACGTCTCCCTCAATAACGATATCACTTTCTTCCCATTTCTTTTCCCAGGCAATGCGTTGTTCTTCTTTTAAAGCATCGTAGCCTGTTTCGAAAGCAGCTTGTACGGTTTGCTTACAATTCTCCAATAAAGCTTCCTTTGGATGATTCATCGAAGAAAGATTCGCAGCTATTTTATAAACTATAAACTCCTCCCCTTCTTCACAATTAAAATCAGCTACACAAGCGGCATAT
>CAYXQH010000748.1:0-3178 GCA_964467425.1 uncultured Saprospiraceae bacterium | reverse complement strand
TATGCTGATAAAGGCAAAAGCGGGTTAAAGATGAAAGGGCGAGAAGCGCTTAAAAATCTGATAGATGACGTTCAGGCTGGTACGGCAAGGTTTAATGTTATCTTAGTACTGGATATTACTAGATGGGGTAGATTTCAGGATGCTGATGAGAGTGCTTACTACGAATATATCTGTCGTAGTGCGGGCGTTGAAGTGCATTATGTTGCCGAACAGTTTGAAAATGACGGAAGTACAAGTTCAGATATCATAAAGAGTGTTAAGCGGGCGATGGCCGGAGAATATAGCCGGGAGTTGTCCAAAAAAGTATTTGCTGGTCAATGCCGCCTAATTGAGTTGGGGTATCGTCAAGGTGGTCCTGCTGGTTTTGGTCTTCGTAGGATGTTGATTGACCAGCATGGAAACCAAAAAGGAGAACTAAGGGCTGGAGAACATAAAAGCCTCCAAACCGATAGAGTAATCTTGATACCCGGTCCCGAATCCGAGACTAGCATTGTTCAGTGGATGTACCTGGCTTTTGTGGAAGACGCTCTTTCGGAGTCAGAGATTGCTGAGAACTTAAACAAACGCGGTGTCTTAACTGACCTCGGACGGCCTTGGACGCGAGGCACAGTCCATCAAATTCTTACGAATGAAAAGTATATTGGAAACAACATTTTCAACCGGACTTCGAATAAATTGAAGAAAAAGCGGATCACCAATTCTCCAGATATATGGGTTCGGGCTGAAGGAGTATTTGAGTCCATCGTTTCTCCATCTGATTTTTATATTGTGCAGCAGATGATTAAAGAGCGCAGTCGTCGCTACTCGTCAGAAGAAATGCTAGAGACATTGAAAACTCTACATGAAAAGACTGGTTATCTTTCTGGGGTTATCATTGATGAACAATCAAACATGCCATCAAGTGGTGCTTACCAATCCCGATTTGGAAGTCTAATTCGCGCGTATGAATTGGTAGGATATACACCTAGTAGAGATTACAGCTACATTGCAATTAATCGACGTCTTCGTAAATTACACAAACAAGTTTTGATGGATACAATTACGAAAATAGAAGAATTAGGAACCAGTATTGCTCAATGTGAAGGTACAGATATTATTCATGTTAACAACGAACTCCGAGTTTCAATTGTAATATGTAGGTGCTTTAAGACCGGGGCTGGCGCAAATCGATGGAAAATCAGATTAGATGCAGGCTACGAACCAGATATTACTATAGCCGTGCGAATGGACGGCGAGAATAAACATCCTCTCGACTATTACCTTCTTCCAACGGCACATTTTAAAACACACAAAATTAGATTAGCAGATTCTAACGCTCTTGAGTTCGATGCATTTCGCCGCGATTCACTTGGCGAATTTTTCTCTTTTACAGAACGTGTACAGATTAGGGATGCCGCATGAATAATCTTCAGAAATCCGAAAAGATTCAACAAATCGAAATTTCAAAAATCAATATTCTCAATCCACGGGCTCGAAATGAGAAGATATTTGCGGGCATTGTAGAAAATATAAAAAAAGTTGGTTTAAAGCGTCCGATTACTGTTTCATCTAAAAAGACACCTAGTCATGATAAGAGCTATGACCTTATCTGCGGGCAGGGTAGAATCGAGGCATTCCTTCAGCTAGATCAGACCCATATACCGGCTATTATTGTTGATGAGCTGGAAGAAACAGCTCTTCTTAAAAGCCTTGTAGAAAATTTAGCCCGCCGACTTCATCATCCACAGGACCATATGGCCGCGATAAAAGCTTTGTTGGATAAAGGTTATGATCCGAAAACGATTTCTAAAAAAACGGGTTTAGTTGATAGCTATGTATACATGATTGGCGTGCTTTTAAGGCAGGGCGAAGATCGTCTGCTCACGGCTGTTGAACTTGGTCATTTACCGATCACAGTAGCAATCCAAATCGCGGCTTCGCCAGAAAATGAACAACGCGCACTGCAAGAAGCTTACGAAAATAATGATATCAGGGGTGAGAGGCTCAAACTGGTGCAAAAAATATTAGAAGCACGCCGATTAAGAGGTAAGAGCACTAAAAGTGCGGGCGGCGGAAAAAATAAGGAGCCCAGAAAACGTTTAACCGGTCAAGATATTATGAAAATTTACAAGAGAGAAGTGGAACGGAAACAAGCCTTGACCAGGCAATCCGAAAAAGTAACTCGCCAGACTCATTTTATTACCCAAGCTCTTAGACAATTGTTTGATGAGGACCATTTCGTATCTTTATTGCGAGCAGAAGGGCTTACAACAATGCCAAAATACCTTGAGACAATATTAAAAGATGCTGCATAAATGACGGGCGAGAAGATGAAAGTCCATTTCGCGTTCGATGATCTATTATTCGAATTAAAGCTTACTCAAATAATTCCTCTGAAATTGGTATCTAAGTCAGTAAAAAAGAGTTCGAAGTTCAAGCAAATAAAAACTTCCATTCAGTCAATTGGAATTATTGAACCTTTGGTGGTTAAGAAAGAAAGGAAACCCTCCCAAAGCTATATTTTACTAGATGGTCATTTGCGTTTGGAATCCTTGCGGCAACTTGGAATTTTGCAAGTCAAATGTATGCTCTCTTCTGATGATGAGACTTATACTTACAATAAATATATCAGCAGGATAGCTCCAGTTCAGGAACATAGAATGATTTTGCAGGCTATTAAACGAGGAGTTTCTGAGCAGAAAATTGCAGAAGCTTTAAACATTGATGTGCGTAGCATCGCAATGAAACGGAATCTTCTGAAAGGAATTTGCCCTGAGGTTGTAGAAATACTCAAAGATAAAATTGTTGGTTTTGCGGTATTCAGAGAATTACGAAAGATGAAATCAATTCGGCAAATAGAATCTGTAAAATTGATGGATAGTGCAAACAATTACACAGTCAATTATGCGCGGATGCTGGTCATTGCGACTCCACAAGATCAATTGATAGCACCTAATAAGTCAAAAAGACTGAATGGCCTAAATGCAGAGCAATTATCTCGTATGGAAGCCGAGATGCAACAGCTTCAGAAAGAGTTTATCTTAATTGAAGAAAGCTATGGAAACGATGTTATGCAACATACGCTGATTAAGAGTTATCTGCGAACATTGCTGCAAAATAATAAAATTAAGGCCTATTTGAAGCGAACCCATGATGAAATCTTGAATGTCTTTGAGGGTATAATCGCAGAGGCTTAAAT
>CAYXQH010000747.1:0-3179 GCA_964467425.1 uncultured Saprospiraceae bacterium | reverse complement strand
TGTAGCTAAAATGCTCGAACAACCTGGCACTCCGTTGGCTCGGATTACAAGTGTAGCTGGTTGCAAAGGTGCTAGATCTGTAACAGTATAAGTGTTATCTGTGATTCTTCCTTGCCCTATTCCATTGACATCTATCGTATAATCTATCGCTCCCGGAACCGCTGACCAAGTGAAAGTAACTGTGTTACCAGATGAAGTACAGGAAACAATTGGAGGGTCAAGACTACCGGCTACTGTCACGGTGTCTCTGCTAACACAAGCGCCACCACCGTCTCCAAATTTTAAAGTTAAAATATATCTGCCTGCACCTCTGATAATCGCAATTGGATCATTCACTCCATCTTCTATGATACCACCATCAATTGCTTCCCATAGAAATTCTGTTCCTCCAGAAAAAGTTGAATTATCACCAATCAACCACATCGTATCAGCAGCGATACAATCGTAAGGACGTGGGTTGTCGATGTTCGCTTCTATATCAATTAATTGAACTCTCCATTCGATGAGATCATCACAAGCTCCATTTGTTCGGACTTGTTGAGTAAACGTTCCTGCATCACAGATGTCTGTACCAAAAAAGTCCAAACAACTTCCTGAACAAACAAAAGTATCTACCGTGGTCGTGACAACTGGCAATTCCACGAAAGTGTAACAAATCGTACTATCACAAGCACCTGATGTTGGGCCTACATTTACACAATAAGTTCCTTCAGCTGGAATCACTCCAGGGCAATCGCCACCTGGGCAATAGTCCGATTCTTCGAGTGGAAATTCGTAGGCGCAAAACTCCATCGCTGGTACGTTATTGACTGCCATACTATTTACAATATTGACCTGAAGGCAGGTATCTGTTCCTATGAAACAAACATTTGAAGGTTCAACACAAACTTCACCAACACCTGAACCACTCCATTGAACACAAATTTGATTTGAACCTTGTCCAACGATAATCTGACCATTGGGTGATACATTCCAGCGATAAATATTTGCTCTATTCACTTCATCAATTTCGTAACAAACTATTTCACCTGGACAGGGATTGGTATTCTCTGCACGTATCTCAGTCGGAGGGTCAGGTGGGAAGAAATTTACTCCACCAATTATATCTATTCTAAAATCACAATCATCTCCTCTAAAGCCATCGACCATGATATAGTACACCTGACCTGGCGTAAGGTCTCTTGCAATTACATTGCCTGGAACATTATTTCCAAGACTTGAGAAACAGGTGGACACCGAGTTGAGATTGTCATCTACAATTAAAAGTTGTACTCCTAAATCGCGTCTACAATTCCAAGAAGTTATATTGATCGAAATACTTGTACCTGCCGCTTGAACAGCTATATATTGATTATTTTCTATGGTACCACAAAATCCAGGTGGACGCACTCCACGGACATAGTCGTCAGTTGAACTCGTAATCGAAGGAGTACATATGGAGCAACCCGGAGGATCGTTTGTTGGAGGATTGGGTACAGTACATAAATCAGGCAATGGTCTCAAAATTTCCACATCGGTACAGATCGTATCTGAACAACCTGTAATATTGTTTATTGCTACTAAACAAACAGTCTGAGATCTATCAACTGACAATTGCATATCTGTTTCTCCATTAATGGGGCGACCTCTACCATCGAACCATTGAAAAGTGTGGTCGTTTGGATTTCCATGTCTTAAAAATCCATTGACAATGGCTGGTACAAATTCAGATTGAACGGTAATTAATGGTTCTCCGAAAATGCCTACAGTTGGTTCGGGATCTTGACACAATTCCAGAAAGCGCCTGACATTTCTACCTTGACCATTTACTTCATTTAAAAAATATTCTCCCCCCTCATCCAAACAATCGCCATTAAAATCATGACAATCTCCTCTACAATAAAATACTTGTTCGTATTGAATAATATCGCTTGTTTCGTCGACCGTAATTGTTTCGCAGTAATTTTCAGTGGTGCCATCTGGTCGGACAATTTCACAACATAACTGATAGCTACCTGCTGTTGGAGTACTTACTTCGACCCGTCGAGTGCCTTGTCCCGCTACGATGTCAATACCTGCATCTGCTGTCCATGTGTATTGAGTACCGGGGTCTTCTGTGTCTACGTAAAATTTGGTGAGACTTCCTGCACCCAATTCAAACTCACCATGAATCCCCTCATTCCCAATTCCAAAAAGAGAAAGACCTTCTACCTCAAAAGTATAATTACATCGCTGACCTGGTATTCCTGCAAAAACCACCAAGTGGTATTTTTTGCCTGGCACTAAATCTTCTAAATCAAATCTTTGGTTTGCAAAACCTGCTACTTGAAATCTAAAACAGGTTTGTTGAACCTCAAAATTTTCGTCTAAAACAGCCAAACTAATCCCATAGGTCGCAATACGAGGGATACATCCAATCGCCAAAAATCGAAAGGAAACTTCATTGCAAAGTGGCACAAATTGCAACCATGCATCGTGAAGTACAGGACTACAAAGTGGCTCATCAAGATTGGCGATTAAAGGAGAATTTGTGTAAGTATTCGTGACGCCTGTATATCGATTGGTTTCCATCACGCAGCCGTCTGGTTCATCAGTGGCAACACCACAAGCGGTTTGGGCATAACTCTGATTAATGGAGAAAGCGAATATCATCACAAAAAATGCGTAATAACGTAGAAGCATATGGCTAATTTCTATTTGTGCTGAAAAAACTGCAGAGTGCGATTGGCAATTCAAGGGAAGTCTACGAATGTAGTTATAATTATAATGTTGCCGTAATCAAATAGCACAAAAAAATGCCGCTCCTGAGTAAGAAGCGACATTTGTATATCTCTAAATATAAATTTAAGTAGTTTGATTAAAGGTTCCCTCTCAAATCTTGCTCTCTTTCCAATGCTTCAAATAAGGCTTTGAAATTTCCTTTTCCGAAAGAAGTTGCTCCTTTTCTTTGTATGATTTCGAAGAACATCGTTGGACGTGCTTGTACTGTTTTGGTGAAAATCTGAAGCAAGTATCCTTCCTCATCTCTGTCTACCAAAATTCCCAATGGACGCAACGCTTCAACGTCTTCATCAATAGATCCAACGCGCGCTTCCAATGCATCGTAATATGAATCTGGAACTTTCAAAAATTCCATTCCTCGGTTTTTCAATTTTGTAACCGTATCGATGATATTATCGGTTGCAACGGCGATGTGCTGA
>CAYXQH010000746.1:0-3181 GCA_964467425.1 uncultured Saprospiraceae bacterium | reverse complement strand
ATATACTTTTAACTCCTTATTTTTAAATATTATTATTTGAACAATATATTTTTTTTAAAATTAGTTAGATAGGCAGCTGCTGGAGCCTTACGGTTGTTTCAATATCTCAATACCAACAATTCATTAATAATGAAAACATCTCTAGCTTCGATTTCAAAAGTTATTTTCTTTTTAAGTTTTTTCTCAACACCCGTTTTTTCTCAGATTACCCTCTTATCAGAAAATTTTAATAATTGTACCTATCCAACCGGATGGGCTTTAAACGTTGTGGGTGATGGAACGCCTGTCTACGAAGTTGGCTTACCTACCAATGCCAATTCTAATGGTTCTACTATTGATGGTTCTTGCATGCTCATCATTGATGATGATGCAGCTGGAAATAATATGCCTGCTTATACTTTACAAATAATATCTTCCGCTTTTGATGGAACTCAAACACCAACGGTGGAGCTTAATTTAGATGTGCATTGGAGACCCGTGGATGGGAATACCTTAAAAATAAAAGTTTACGATGGTTCCGAATTTCATGAAGTACGATCCTGGGGAAATGGAGATGGAACCGGAGAAGAGTTTTCTGAATTTGAAAATGTAACGCTTGATCTTAGTTTTTATGCCAGTGCTAATATGCAATTGGTTATAGAGTATGAAGATACCGGTGCCTGGGGTTGGTGGGCTGGAGTGGATAATATTGAAATAGTTGGAAAGGGTACAGGGACGAATGTTTTATTAGAACCTTTCAATGCTTGTAGTATGCCTACTGGTTGGACAAATCAAATTCAGGAAGGAGAAAATGAATGGCAATTTGGATTGGTGGATAATGGAAATGCTTCAGTCAGTTCTATGAATGGAAGTTGCTTCGCTTATTTTGATGATGATGGACTAGGACAAAATGCACCATTTTCAAGTGCACTTTTAGTGAGCCCTGTTATCGATGGAACAGCCTTTGCAAATTTTACGTTAGAGTTTGATTTGATCTTTAGAAAATTCGCTGAACTGGAACAGTTTTCAGTTTGGGTGTTCGATGGTACTGATGCTCAGCTCGTGCAAACTTTCCCAGAAGATACCGGCGGTCCGCAATTCGATAACTATGAACATGTAACTATAGATATTTCTCCTTACCGAAGCCAGAATATGAATGTTATCTTTTCCTACTTTGATGGACATGCCTGGGGTTGGTGGGTTGGAATTGATAATGTAAAAGTAATTGGCGAAGGGCAGATAAATGATCTTTGTTCTAATGCTTTTGATTTAAGTACAGGGAGTGATTGTATTAGTGGAAATAATCTTACCGCTATTTTTGATGGCGATCAACCGGCTTGTACTGATAATAATATCGCTGGACTTTGGTATCGTTATACGGCTGACTTTACAGGTATTTTAAAAATTAATACACAGGCAGATTTCAATGATGTGATAACCGTTTATACCGGAGGCTGTGCTGCATCCAATGAGATGACTTGTACCAATAGAGATGAATTTGGATTTATTGGTGAATCGCTTTATATGGATGTGGTTTCTGGAACGGAATATATGATCCGGGTAAGTGGACTCAAAGAAACTTTTGGACTACCAAAAGGACATCTTTGTATATCAGCAGAGCAGGTACCTGCTTATCCTACAACACCTGTTAATGATGATTGTACCAATGCTATTAGCCTTCAAATTGGAGATGCTTGTAATAATGGAAATAATTTAAATGCAAACTTTACTGGACCTGAACCATCTTTGAATTTAAAATCAAGAGCTGATATTTGGTACTCCTTTGAAGCGACTACCTCGGAAGAAATTGAAGTGTTGAGTAATGCAGATTTTGCAGACGTGATTACGATCTATAGCGGAAGCTGTGGTGTGTTGACCGAAGTAGCAAGCAATGATTTTGGACAAACATTGAAAACTTCAGGTTTGACGGTCGGTCAAATTTATTTTGTTCAGGTAGCAGGATTCTTTGCAACGCTGGAAGGTAATGTTTGTGTGAACGTTCAAGAAGTGAATCCAACAATAGCGAGCAATGATTTATGTGGAACTGCTACGACTTTAATTATTGGAGGAGGCTGCGTTTATGGTGAAAATATTGCTGCAGATTTTGATGGACCTAGTCCAAGTTGTGCTGTTGAATCGGAAGCGAATATTTGGTACCAATTTGTCGCACCGGCTTCTGGAAGCGTTAAGCTAAATACTGGAGCAGACTTTGTTCATACCGTTGCTGTTTATTCCGGGCCTTGTACGGATCTCGAGGAGTTTATGTGTTTTAATAATCCTACCCGTTGTGATGGCTACCTCGAAATTGGCGGATTGACGGAAGGAGAAACTTATTTTATCCAGATTGCCTCCGCTCAAAATACCTTTGGGTTTATGGAAGGGACGCTTTGTGTTGATTTGCTTGATTTTAATTCAACCAATGATTTTGAACCTTTGAATCTTTCTGTAAATGTAAACTGTATTGAGGATGGCTTTGGACAGATAGAAATAGTGACAACTGGTGGAGTAGGGGCTTATACTTTTCAAGGAAATACAGCTTTGGATACCTTCGCTACCGGAGATGAATATATTGTAGTCGTCAGCGATGAGAATAATTGTGAAACATCTAGAATTGGTATTATAGAATGTGGGCAAGTGCCTTGTGTCTTGAATACTAACCTGACCGTGTTAAATATTTCCTGTTTTGGTGAAAATAATGGGCAGGCTTTTGTAGAAGCATTAGATGGAGAAGGACCTTATACCTATCAATGGTCTACAGGCGCAAATACTTCTTTGATAAATGGTTTGAGTGCGGGGACTTATAGTGTAACCGTTCAGGATGCTGTGGGCTGTCCGGCTGAATTAAGTTTTGAAATAATAGAACCAGGATTTCTTTTAGGAAATATTAGCTCAACAGGTGAAACAGATTCTGATCTTAATGATGGAACAGCTATGGTCGATCCGAGTGGTGGAACAGCACCTTTTACCTATGTCTGGAGCAATGGTGCTACAACTGCTTCCATTTCAAACCTAAGTCCAGGGATTTATGATGTAACCGTAACGGATGTGAACGGCTGTGAAAGTATGGAATCGATAGTGGTTAGTGATTTTGATTGTGCTTTGTCCTTAGAAATTGTCACACAGGAAATTAGTTGTAATGGTGTAGATGATGGTTATATAGAAGTTTATCCGCAAGGTGGAACAGCACCGTTTACTTTTAACT
>CAYXQH010000745.1:0-3194 GCA_964467425.1 uncultured Saprospiraceae bacterium | reverse complement strand
AAAATAGAATTTTAAAGTAAACAAAATTTGTTTTTATTTTTTCATTTACTTTTTCCATTGCTGAAAAAGTACCAAAAAAGCTAGTCCAAAAAAAGGCTCAACGCACTGACTGGCACCCGCTCCCACCTTTTTGAACATTCCAATCCCGCTACTATCTTGTTATTTCTCATCTCTCTTTTTCTTTCCAATTTCCCTAATAACAAAATACCTCATTTACAGAAGTGGCTTGACACAATTTCTAACGCAGAAAACAAAGATTGATTGCTTGTTAATACTTGACGAAAGGAAAGACTGATTTGTTACAGGTAGGTTGCATTTACTACTTCTTTTGCCATTACCGCAAAAGAAGCAAACCTGCCTGCCGGCAGGCAGGAGGTCTAGGCCTTAGATATTTCAACTAAAATACAAATCCTCCCCGCTCACGACCCGAACCGTTCAGCCATCCTTACAGGCTTCTTAAAGTGAAACCCTTGAATCTAGATGGCTTCTCTCTGCGGATCGCTCTTTTAACTTAGCTTATTCGCATTTCTTAACGTTAAAATCTCAAATGGCCAAACAATAAATTAAAAATGTAAATTTCTGGAAGGAACAAAACTATACTAGCTTCCTTGATAGATTTTCCAGTTTTCCCGGGTGTATTGAAGTCGATCCTCGAGAATCAGCCAGACCTCTGGATTATGCCCAAGGCCAAAATGGCAGCCTTCGATTCTCACATTTTGATGAATTGCATCGACGGTTTGCTCCATACAAGCTTGCCAGGGGACGATACCATCATTTTTAGAATATATCGCAGTGGTAGGTACAGGTGCCGGAGCAGCTATATCTTTCATCCATTTTTCTTTATCCGCTTCCGATACCACTTTTCCTTTGTTGATCAAATCGTATAACCATTTGGCATTATTAGGTTGGTCTATCCCTGCAAAAGGAGACCCCATAGTAATGACCTGTCGAATGATTTCCGGTTTGGCTTTGGCTATCTGGCGAGCATAAACACCTCCAAGACTCCAACCAAGCAGGCTCACTTTTTCACCATGTATATTATAAAGTTTTTCAGCTTTTTCTAATAGGACATTAAGCTTACTGATATCACCGAGGTTTCTATCTAAGCCCCAACCATAGGGTGTATAACCCAATTTTTTAAGAAATCGTCGAACTCGCCCAGTAGAATAATCACTACCTAAAAATCCTGGAATTACTAAAACAGGGTGACCGTCTCCTTTTGTTGTTGGCTTATAGGTTCTTCTAAACTTAAAGGATCGTCCTAGCTCTCCCCATACTTTAATATGTTCGGAGACATATTTGAAAAGTGATGGTCGTTGAATGGTTTGTTTATAATTTTCTGATCTTATCACAGGTGAACACTTATTTTTTAAATACTTTCCAAAGGTAAACTAAAAAAAGTTCGAAGCTTAGAGTGAGTAAACCACAGCTTCGAACTTACCTAATTACCGTTTTGAAATCTGATTCATTAGATTCCTCCAACAAATCGCTAATAGTTATTTTTTTGAAACTTTCGTTTTCTTTTTACTTACTTTTTTGGCACGTGCATTCGTCATGGTTTTTAATTCAGGTTCTGCATTTTCCCGAATACTCTCTGCCGCTTCTTTAATTGCCGCGCCAGAAGTTTTAAGGATTTTCTTTTGATTTTCCAATGTCAAAGACACTGTTGTTTTTACCACATCTTTACCTAAATTAAATGCTTTAAATCCTGCATCTTTATAAAGCACTGCTATTTTTTTTGCTGTCTTAAAAGAAGACTTTACCACAACGCCCCCTGCTTTAGTTAGAATAGCATTCGCTTCTTTAGTGGTTTGCAATACTTTTACGATGTTACTTTGTGCCATGATCAATTTATTTACACTTGTGTAATATTCAAAGTTCTAGTTATTAGAAAACAATTTTTTGAATCGTTTTGCAGAATCTGCAAATTGTCCTTTAACTGTTTCTAAAGTATCAAAAACAATGTCTTGTTGTTTAGCTGCTAGTTTAAGGCTACCTTTTACAGCTTTAGTTGCAACACCTTGCCATTTCTCACTGTTTGCAATTGCTCCATCAACCAAGCCATCTGCAGTTTTCAACGTATATTCATTTGCAGCTTTTGCAGCCTGCGTGATATTTTCAACTGTTACTGTTTCAGTTACTGTATCATACGCTTTGTTGTATGCTTTTTTTACAGTTGCAACAGCTACTTCTCTTAACTGACCTCCATTCTCTCTCAAATCTTCAGATACTTCTTCTGCAGTTTCTTTCACTCCTTTGTTTACTGTTTTTGCTGTGTTTTTGATTGCTTTTACGCTATCAGAAAAGTCAAATTTATTCTTTGCTTTTTTTACTGTTTTCTTTGCGATTTTCTTAGTTGCCATTTTATATAGATTTTATCTTTTTAAAAATTATTTTTTATACTATTCTAATTATTTCTTAGCCAATTTTGTAGCTTCTGTTCTTAATGTTTTAGGATCAAAGTTTTTAAATCTTGGTCCAGCTGCATTAAGAATTGTTTTTAAATCTTTCAAATTAGTTGAAGCTAATTTTTTGAAAGTCTTAATTCCTGCTTTATTAAAAAGGCTAGCAACTTTTGGTCCTACTCCTTTTATTAGTGTAAGGTCATCTGCTTTTGCTACAGTTACTTTTTTAACTGTTTTCTTTGCAACCTTTACTTTTTTAGCAACAACAGGTTTTGCTACTTTAGCTTTTACTTTCTTTACTGTTTTAGTAGCCGCTTTTGTTTTTTTAGTTACAACTGCTTTTGCCGTTTTTTCAATCTTGGCAGTTTCTGTCTTGATTACTTTTTTAAGCTTTTTAGCTTTAGGAAGCTCTGTTCCGACTAATTTTTTAAATCGCTTGTTACCAGTTTTATACTGACCTTTAATTTCTTCTAATGTGGTTAGCAATAGATCTTGTTGTTTCGCCATTAAAACCGTTCCCTGGTTTATAGCTTTTACCATGATCTTTTGCCATTTAGCACCTGCTGCTAATGAGACATCTACTAAATTATCAGACACATGCAAAGCACCATCATGTAGGTTTTTAGCGGTTTCCTGTAACGTTTCTACTTGAAAAAGTGAGCTTGATTTTTTTAATTTCTTAGTTGCCATTATTTCTTTTTTATGTTTTTCCACGAATTGCGGAATGTTTAATTTTAAATTATACTACAAAGATATGGGGGGAAGTTACAAATGAGTTACAGTTCGGCC
>CAYXQH010000744.1:0-3195 GCA_964467425.1 uncultured Saprospiraceae bacterium | reverse complement strand
AAAAAGAATCTGCCTTTCCTTTTTGGAATAATATTAATGGGCCTATCGCAGATGCCATTTATCATACTGGTCAGCTTGTTTCCTTTCGTAGAACAACCGGAAACCCAATGAACCCGAAGGTTAATGTTTTTATGGGAAAAAATAGAAACTAAATCCCAGATAGATTTGTTTCCTTTATGTCTTAACGCTTTCAACTAATAATAGCAACAACCATTGAGAACAGATCGAAAATTTTGGCTAATTATTTTAGCCTTTTTTATTATTTATATCGTTTGGGGTTCAACCTATCTTGCCAATGCCTGGGGCATACAATCTGTTCCGCCTTTTATGTTTGCAGGCTCCCGTTTTTTAGTAGCTGGATTTTTATTACTAGGAATTTCCAGACTCTTCGGTCCAATTAAGATTTCTAAAAAGCAATTCCAAAATAGCTTTATTGCAGGCTTCTTCCTTTTTACAGTTGGTAATGGTTTGGTTGCCTGGTCACTATTGCACATTGACTCAGGAATTGCAGCTTTATTCGTTGCCTTCGAACCATTAATTGTTGCTTTAATGCTGTGGAGATGGAAAAGCCAGAAACCTAAACCCGGAACATGGATCGGTATTGCATTAGGTATTTTAGGGATTCTACTCTTAGTTGGGCAACCTAACTTTGTATCAAGTACTTCCTTTGCTTATGGAGTAGTTGCTATAATGATTGCATTAGTAGCTTGGGGCTACATTTCGATTTGGATACCCGATGCAGATCTTCCAATATCGATTATGCAAAGTTCAGCTTTACAAATGATTCTCGGTGGAGCAGGATTATGGATACTTAGTGTTTTTATCGGTGAGTATAGAAATGTGGAGCTTGAGAATATAAACACCACATCATTTTGGAGTTTTGCCTATTTAGTGGTGTTTGGGTCTATACTTGCCTTCTCTTCTTTTAATTATTTACTAAAAAACGTTTCTCCAACAAAGGTAGTTACTTCAGCTTATGTCAATCCTGCTGTTGCCGTTTTCATTGGCTGGTGGCTGAATAACGAAATCCTATCTTCCCAATCCATTATCGCTGCTGTTGTTTTATTAACAGGGGTAGTTTTCATCACCAGAGCAAAGTCAAAAAGGCTAAAGAAAGGGTAATGCTTTCTAATTTTTTGTTTAAACAAGCTTTTATTACCTTTAGTCTAATCAAAACATTTATGCATGGAACATTCTATTAATTTCTTTTCTGAAATCCTTACTTTATTTTCTAGAATTTTAAGCCCTGTGATTTCCATATTGATTGGAGTATTATTAGTGCGAGTGCTTGATGTGTTGCACACCTTAAACGCCTTGCCAGAAAATAATTTGTTGACACCTAGAAAACAAAAAACAGTCAAATTGGTAAAGCTCATTGGAATACTTATGATCATTTATGGTTCCATCAGATTTATTGATCAACTTTTTTATACCTTCAGGAAGGTTATTATGATCTTTAGTTCATTATTTTAAATTATGGTTTACCGTTTCCTCTATTTCTTTTCTGTTTTATTCGTGCTTTCTTTTTTCAATTGTAAAAATGAAAACACGGAAGTAGAAACAAAAAAAGCATCTTTCGAATTTGAAGAAATTACAGTAGATCAGATTCAGGCAAAATTCGAAAGTGGTGAATTAAGCATTGAACAATTAGTGCAGGCCTACCTCGATAGAATTGATGCCATTGATAAAAACGGACCAACTCTCCATTCCATTATTCAAGTGAATCCAGACGCGTTAGAAATTGCTAAAATACTGGATAAAGAATTAGCAGAAGGCAAAAGCCGAGGACCCCTTCATGGAATTCCTGTTTTGTTAAAAGACAATATCGATACCCATGATAAGATGGAAACGACAGCAGGATCAAGAGCTTTGCTAGGTTCTCACCCTTTGCAGGATAGTTGGGTAGCTAAATCACTTCGAGAAGCAGGGGCCGTAATTTTAGGAAAAGCGAACCTAAGTGAATGGGCTAACTTTAGAGGGGATATGTCATCCAGTGGTTGGAGTGGAGTAGGCGGGCAAGTGAAAAATCCCTACTTCTTAGATCGTAATCCATGTGGTTCAAGTTCAGGTTCTGGTGTTGCTGTTTCAGCAAACCTATGTATGATTGCGATTGGAACAGAAACCAATGGTTCTATCGTTTGTCCTTCGACAACTAATGGTATCGTAGGAATCAAACCAACAGTTGGTTTAATCAGTCGCTCCGGAATAGTGCCTATCTCCTTTACCCAAGACACTCCTGGCCCGATGGCAAGAACGGTAAGAGATGCAGCGATTTGCTTGGGAGCGATGGTCGGTATAGATCCTTCCGATTCAAAGACTCCTTTAAATGAAGGAAAAACATACACGGACTATACTACCTTTTTAAAAAAAGATGGATTAAAAGGCAAGCGATTGGGTTGGTACAAAAGACCAACTGGGAGACATTATAAAGTGGATGCTTTGATGGAAAAAACCGTGGAATATCTAAAGTCTGAAGGTGTTGAGATTATTGAAATTGACAGAATTAGTGAAACGAATATTAATGGCCCGTCTTTTCAGGTTTTACTTTTTGAATTTAAAGATGGTTTGAATAAATACTTTGCATCTTTGGGTGATGATGCGCCCGTAAAAAGTTTGGAAGAGCTAATTGAATTTAATAAAAAAGATAAAGTGGAGTTAGCAAACTTTGATCAAAATCTGTTGATAATGGCGCAAGATAAAGGCACGCTTGACACACCTGAATATAAAGAAGCTTTAGCTAAAATGACTAAAGGAAGTCAGGAGGATGGAATAGATCGGGTGATGAAAGAACATAACCTGGATGCTTTCATTGCGCCGACGGGAAGCCCTGCCTGGAAAACAGATTGGGTCAATGGAGATCATTTTTCCTTGGGAAGTTCTTCTCCAGCAGCAATATCCGGCTATCCAAATATTACTGTTCCAATGGGATTTATCGAAGGACTGCCGGTAGGAATTTCTATTTTTGGAAAAGCCTGGAGTGAACCTGCACTTATTGAAATTGCCTATGCTTTTGAGCAGGGTACTCAACATAGAAAGGCACCTCAATTTATACCTAATTAATAACCCATTTTATAGGTGATTAATAGCTTTGCCAGTTTAAAATTAATTATGATAAAAACAGTTTTTTATACCTGCCTCGTGTTTATGTTTTTTCTAAGCTGCGGATCTAGTACTACGGAGCAAGATACTCCAACT
>CAYXQH010000743.1:0-3195 GCA_964467425.1 uncultured Saprospiraceae bacterium | reverse complement strand
AATTTATGATTCTAAAGGTGTTTCTACGTCTAAATAATTGATTTATAGTATATTGTGAGAATAAAATACAAATTAAAAATGATAAAACTCCATTCATTCTTTAATAAATTATCATCTTTTGAACTCAAAAGGTTTCAAATTTTTGTAGAGTCGACCTATTTTAATAAAAGAATGGATGTTCGCTTATTGTCTGAGCACTATTTAAAAAGCAATAGAAAGAAGACTCCGGAGGAATTATTTAGGCAGGTTTTTCCAGATAAGTCTTTTAAAAAAGAGGATTGGCATCTCCTGTGTAGTAGGCTGTTTAAACTAGGAGAGCAATTTTTAATAACGGAAGAATTGAATGCGGACAAGACAAGACAGAAATTATTATTGCTTCAAGCTTACCGAAAAAAGCAAGATCAAAATGCTTTTAAATCAACGGTGTCCAGTGCAGAAAAAGAATTATCAAAACAGAAATTAAGAGATGCCGATTATTGGCAAAAAAAATATGATCTCGAGTATGAATATTTTGATAGTATCGCAAGTCATAATCGAAAAAGTGTAACGAATTTGCAAGATGTAAATGATACACTCGATAATTATTTTATAACGAACAAACTAAAAACTGCTTGTCTTGCACTGGCAAGATGGACAATTAAAAAGGAAACGTATGATATTCATTTGTTAGATGAGATTTTGGAGTTTTTAAAAAAACGTCCCGATTTTTTAGAAATTCCTTCGGTGAAGATTTATTATTTATGTTATAAAGCAATTACTGGAAAAGAAGATGAACGATGGTTTACTGAATTGAGGTATGCGATTGAAATGCATCAGGATAAATTTCAACCAGCAGAGCAAAGGGATATTTTTTTATTAGCAACTAATTATTGTATTCGTAGGCTTAATGAAGGCGAATCTGTTTTTATCAGAGAAGCTTTCGAGTTGTATCGACTGAGTTTAGATGCAGGTTTTTTGATAGAATCTGGAATTATCTCTGAAAGTACTTTTGGAAACATTGTAACGCTGGCTGCAAAATTGGAAGAGTTTGATTGGGCAAATTGGTTTGTAGAAACTTATAGTCCCTTTTTGAAAAAGGTATTTCAGTCACCGCTTTATCATTATAGTCTTGGAGTGTTGTTATATCGCACCAATCAATACGATGAAAGTATGCGTCAGCTAGCTCAAGTAGATACGAAAGCAGGATTTTTATTATTGGGTACCAAAGTGTTACAAATTAAAATATTTTTTGAGCAAAAAGAATGGGATGCTTTAGAGCATCTTTTAGAAAGCCTTAGAGTCTATTTGCAAAGACGAAAAGATTTGGGTTATCGAAAACGGAATTATGAAATGCTGATTTATTTTGTTAGAAAATTAATAGATCTTCCTTATTTATCAGATGATAAAAAAGCGATTTTTTTAAAAGAATTAAAGGAGGCAGAAGGTTTGACTGAAAAAGAATGGCTTGAAATGCAAGCAGCTAAATAAATGCTCATTTACTTAGTTCGAATTTCTTACCTTTAGTTTATTAAAAAATAAATAGATATCAGTCATGTCAAATAAAAAAGAAGAAACGGCTTCCTTCATGCTTCGGTTTACCCAGAAAATATTTGAAAGTGAAAAAGGGGATCCGGAGATTCAGTGGCGCGGAAATATTCGCCATGTTCAAGGTGGAGATGAAAAACGATTTTCAGAATTTGATGATGTTGTGAAATTTATCCAAAGTAAATTACAAGATTTGACGATTCAGGCGATGGAGGATAAAACACCGGAAGAGCAAAAAGGAATCCTGTCAAAAAGCTTTGATCTCTGGAAGAGAATGGCTCAAGAAGCTCCAAAAATGGTCATGGATACGATTAAAGATCCTAAAAAACAAGTTGCTCAAATTCAGGATCAAATCCAGGATCAGATTAGCCAGGTGAAAGAGGAGATAGGTCAAAAACTAGATTTCGACTCTTGGTTAAATTCTTCAAAATCAGATTCTAAATTAATTATGGACAAATTAGAATCGCTTTCTAAAGAAGTCACCACTTTAAATAAAAAAGTTGATAAGCTCTCCAAGAAGAAATAATTATCGAAACTAAGATTCAATCCATATTAAATAAAAAAGAGCAAGCCAGTTTGCGCATTCAAACCCTTGGTAGTTTTCAGCTATGGAGAGGAGGAGAAGAGGTGTCTTCAAAAGAATGGGGGAGAGATTCCGCATTGCAGCTCTTTCAATTTCTGTTGACAAACCATCGGCGTAATAGTTTGCACAAAGAACAAATTATCGATCGGATTTGGACAGAGGTAGATTTAAAGGCAGGGCAACAAAATTTTAAAGTTGGATTACATGGACTTAATAAAGTATTGGAGCCCACTAGAAAAAGTAGAACGGATGCCAAATATATAATTCGCCAAGGGGTGACCTATCAATTAGACATGAAGGACATCTGGCTGGATATTGAAGCAATGGATGACCTGATTGCGATCGGAAATCAAAATATTATCGACCATCCTGACATCGCCCAGAAAGCCTATTACGAAGCGATCAATTTATATGGTGGAGCGTTCTTGCCAAATCGTCTCTACGAAGACTGGTCTACAGAGGAACGCGAACGCATTCAACTCCTGGCCTTAAATGCCCTCATTAGCTTAAGCGAATTATTAGTAAAAGAAAATCCTATTGAAAGCATTCGATTAGCCCAACAAATTCTACAAATCGATCATGCCTGGGAAGATGCTTATCGAATCCAAATGGAGGCCTATTTCGAAAAAGGAAACCGTCCTATGGCAATCAAAATCTATCGTCAGTGCCAAAAAGTATTAGATGAAGAATTCGGTATTGAACCACTCCCTGAAACCAAAAAACTCCTAAAACAAATCCAAAGCCTCTAAGTCATCGCCGGAAGGCGAATGAAATGATAGTTCAGCTTTGCTGAAAAGGATAGTTCCGGCAAGCCGGAAAATGATGGTTCGGCTACGCCGAAAATATTTATTGGTATAAACTGAAAAGCCATCCGTTATTTTCGCCACAGGTGACCTTTTATCGCACCGAAGGTGCCTATCATTTCGTCGAAAGTGGTATAAATTATTGCCGAAGGCAATCTATCATTTCGCCGCAGGCGACCATTCATTTCCCGATTTTAATCGGGACCATCATTTTTATAACGCCAAAGGCGTAATAAACCATCATTTTCGGCCGTAGGCCGAACTGTAACTCATTTGTAACTTCCC
>CAYXQH010000742.1:0-3205 GCA_964467425.1 uncultured Saprospiraceae bacterium | reverse complement strand
CGAAGGGGACACTAGAAAAAATCTGCGAGACCTCAGAACGGGAGGAGAAAGGCGAGCTGTCTTTAATGATGGTATTTTATTTTCAGGATATCGATTACCAACAGAGGCAGAGTGGGAATATGCCAGTCAACAAAAATTTCAAAAAAAGATTGATAGAAAAAGGTGTTTAAACCCCTTTTCGAAGGATGCAATAAATCATCCTTATGGCCAGGATTATTTTCCATTGTTTTGGAGTCATACTAATGAAGAAACAATTTATAGAGTCAGAAGATTAAATTTTAGCTATAGAGGGCCTTATAGCAAAGATGTTAGAAAATTAAATAACCGTCGAAATAAAGGCTTTGAATATATTCCTGAAGAAGGCGACAGAAATGGCGTGCCTCAACGACTGACCAGTATTGCAGATTATGATCCTGATTTTTATGGATTGATCAATATGGAAACGAATGTTAGAGAATGGTTATTAGATTTTTATGAAACAGAATTTGATTCAACACTTACTGATCATTTAGTTCTTTTGGAAAAGAATGGTTTTAAGCTAAAAGGAGCTGCACTGGTAGATGAACGAGGACATAATGTTGAAAAAGATTCATTAGGAAGAATGAGGTACTTCAGAGTTTTAGGAGTCGGTTATGATGGGAAACCTTTGGAGGTTGGTATATACAACTCGGAACAAAACAGGCTTTTAAATAAAGTGGCTAATTTGCAAGTTTCAAAAGTAGCTTTAAAAAGAAGATTAATAATAACAGAAAGAAGAAATGGAGATTATAAAAAAAATAGAAAAGAATATCGAGACCAGGTAGAAATGATAAAATATTATATGGCTGATCCGAAGGATAGAGATCCAGAGGTTTTGAAAAGAATTCAAAAGCTGCCAAACTTCAGGTATAATTCTTATAGCACAATGCAAAAGCAGTATCTGGAACAAAACTTACTAAGATTAAAGGCAACCTATGATTATTATGATCCACTAGTCATTGAAGCAGAAATCGGAAAAACCACTCAGGAAATTGAAGCAACCAATACTTTTTTAAAAAATAATCCGGCACCGCAAAGACTTATCAAAGGAGGGACCTGGCAAAACCCAGGAAAGCAAAGAATGGGATTGGAAGAAACAGCCTCAAATGTTGAAGTAGGTTTTCGTTGTGTATTACCTTACACAGGCATGCCAGTGAAAAAACAATATAAGGTTAAGTGGAAAAGGTGATGTACAGATTCTAAGGCCTAATAATTTTCAATACTTTTTTTAGTATACTGAATTCCACAGGGGTCGTCCCTAAAACCTCACCGTCTACCTCAACGAGGACTGGAGCAGAAATACCTTCCACCTTTATATAATCTGTCTGAAAACCATCAACTTTTGGATGACCAAGAACGGTACCATTATAGAATCGATAAGAATTTAGGATTACGCCTAATTTAGTAAGTTTACCAGCTAAAGTAAGCGCTAGTTTGCCGTCATCAGGAATGGCATGGGGAACCAACTGCATTCCTCCTCCGGAGTATTTACATATCCCCACATTGATGAGGTAGTAAAAACCTTCGACAACTTGTTTATTGAAATGAACACGCGCTTTTGGAATTTTATATTTAAAAACATAATACATCCCATAAGCGAGATACGCCAATCGATTTGTAATTGGGCGTTTGAGTTTTTCCATTTCTTCAAGAACAAAAGGGTCATAAGACATACCTGCAACATTTACAAAGTAACGTTGTTCTTGCTTTCCATCTTTAATGTATTTTACTAATCCGATGTCCTGCAAAAAAGTTTGCCCTTTCAAGACCATCTTAATCCAGGTATTTAAATCTTTTGGAATCTGATGTTCTTTTATCCAGTCATTTCCAGTGCCGACGGGAAAAAGGCAATAAGTGATTTGAACAGAAGAGATATGGTTTTGAGAAAGAATGCCATTTACGACTTCGTTATTCGTGCCGTCTCCTCCAATGGCCATTATTTTTCGAAAACCCTTTTCAATGCCAAGCTTAGTGAGCTCAGTAGCATGATTTTTCTTTTGGGTTTCGACCCATTGATATTGGAGGTTCCTGGAATCTAAAGTGCTGAATATTTGAGCCAGATGTTTTTTGACAAACCCCTTTCCAGCAGTTGGATTGATGATAATATACCAATGTGTAGGATCTGGTTTCAAAGAGTAGAATTTTATCTTAACTGCTAAATATAAAATAGGGTTTTTTAGACGATGCTCGCTCTAAACTTAAATATCTGTTTATTTTATCGAAAAAAAAGACAACTCAATAGAATTTCCGAGCAATTTCTTTTAATTAGCAGCATTATTACGATTATGTTTTGAAAAGGAAAATAAATTTTCTTGAAAAAGCAAAAAACAAAATCACTAATCAATAAATATGGGGATTCTCAAAATAGATGACGTCACCAAAATATATGGTGACTACAAAGCTGTAAACCAGGTGAGTTTTGACATGCCAGAGGGATCAATTTTCGGAATGTTAGGACCAAATGGAGCCGGTAAAACTTCGCTGATTCGAATTATTACAACGATTACGCGGGCAGATTCCGGAGCAGTTTACTTCAACGGCGAAAAGCTAAATAGTAAACACCCTTCGCAAACAGGGTATATGCCTGAGGAAAGAGGCTTGTATAAAAAAATGAAGGTAGGAGATCACCTGATGTATCTTGCCCAACTAAAAGGCCTTTCCAAAAAAGATGCAAAAGAGAAAATCGATTACTGGTTTGAAAAATTTGAAATCGGCGATTGGTGGCTGAAGAAAGTAGAGGAGCTTTCAAAAGGAATGCAGCAAAAAATCCAATTCATATCCACTGTCGTTCATGAACCCAAGTTGTTAATTCTTGATGAGCCTTTCTCAGGACTCGATCCTATCAATACCAATCTAATCAAAGATGAAATTTATGAACTCAACCGAAAGGGAACGAGTATCATATTTTCTACCCATCGAATGGAACAAGTGGAAGAAATTTGTGAGCATATTGTTCTAATCAATAAAGGTAAAAACGTTTTGGAAGGTACGGTAGCAGACGTGAAAGACCAGTTTAAGGAAAATCTTTTTAAAATAGAATTTGCTGGAGATTTGCCCGATAATTTAAATGAATTAGCTGATGTGGTAGAAGTAACCGATAAGAGTGTAACCGTTAAGATAGAGGAAGATGGTGCATCAAATTTTTTACTTCAAAAATTATTATCTCAAGGAGTGTTCGTGCATTCTT
>CAYXQH010000741.1:0-3221 GCA_964467425.1 uncultured Saprospiraceae bacterium | reverse complement strand
ATCTACTTCCTGTTGTGTCGTCAAAGTGATGTTTCCAGAGGCACACGGACTAGAAAGAATTAAGGTATGATTTTCAGATAAAGATTCTTTTTCAAAATCAGTAGTAGTAAAATTTGAGAATAGTAAATGAAATCCAAATGGAATCATCAGGAGGTAAAACAATTTCATGAGAAAGCGATTGAGGCAATTTGGTTTTGCCGGGTTAAAAATTCAATGATCTCTGACCGTACTATGTAATGTGCGCATAGCAGAATTCAGAAAACCAATAGGGTTTTGAAATTTTAACTCATAGTATGTAAGTTTAATCATCGTCTTCCCTGACGAATTATGGATCGGTGAAGGGAAAGAAAAGGCGAAGCAATAAGACCTTCGCCTTTTATTAATTAAGAGAGAAAGTATTAACGGTATTCGGGATTATTTTTTGTTTATAAATCTATCTTTTACGACGTTAGAGTAACCATTTCTTTGCTTGAATTCACACGTTGAACTACGCCATGAATCCAGTCCTCCAGAAATGTAGTTTCATACCTACCGGCATAACCTTTATACTTTTCAACGTTTGTTCTGTAACGCAATGCCCAGTAATCAAACTTTGAAAAATACAAATCAAAGTCAAAAAAAGTAAATGAGAATTCATGAAAGGTGCTTTGTCTTATATTCATTAAAGTAGATGACTTGAACATCTTTGTGCCACAACAATTCGATCTGTGAAATTGTGTTTATGACTACAATAATATCCAAGTATATCTATTTTTAAAAAGACAAAATCTAAGGTTTGTAAGCTGATAATTTTATCGCATTAATATTTTTCGTATTTTAAATAACTATAAATCAGCACCTTATCATTTTTTCCTGTAATGCTAAAAGGGAAAGTTTTCTAGTCTACAGCATGTTTTTTTCTTTAAAATATAACGCTTACTATTTATCATTTAACATAACGCCTCCTTTTATAAGCCAGGAAAAACCAAATGCAAGTAAGGCAATCGTCTCTGCGACGAAAACAAAAATAGTCGGTTTCGAATAATCAGCTATAAAATTATGGTACACAGGTATACTAATCATACAGACTATGATAATAATTCCGCAAATTAAATACACGAGATTTCTTTGTTTCTTTTGAGGAGTAGGTTCAACACCCTTTTCACCTTTTCTAAAAAGCCATAAACTAAAAATGGCAAGCATTGAAAAAAGAATACCTGCACAGATATAATGCACTTTGCCAATCCAGTCTGCTGGTCCATGTTCTGTTGTTCCAAAAAAAGCAACACCTATCGCTGCAACTCCAGCAATATTACCAATGATGTTATCCCATTTATTGTAACCACTGTAATAAAGCATGAACAATGCGATTGCACATAATCCACCAACAAAAAAATCACGCATCCCCGTATGGTAGTAATGACTGATCGTTTGTTCAATGCCTTGTTTTTCAAAAATAAAATAAGACCCAGCAGCTAAAATAAAAGGTAAGGATATTCCAATCCATCCAACTGCTTTTCGCAGATGAATATAGGAATAGGTGTGTCTGGCATAAATGTTCATTAGTTCCATGATAAAATTTTCATTTGGTTAAAGAATATTGATTTCAAAAAACAAAAGTGTTTTACTTTAAACACTAGCGTTTAAAATAATCCTAATAGTCGATTTGTATAAAAATACAACAGCCCCTTTATTCGAATAGAATAAAGATTTAAACTATAAAACTCTTCTCTTAAATTTTTGAATAGGAAGGAATAATGGTGTTATTCCAAATGATGCGTAAATACATCACTGATAATCAAAGTTAAAAAACTGATGGTATAAAAAGCATAAAAAAACAATTTTATTTTACCGATTCCATGTTTATACTTTCTAAAATAGCATAAGTAAACTGGAAAAGAAAGGCGAAGCAAAAAGTCCTTCGCCTTTTCAATATTTACATTAAGAGAGATAAATATTTATAATCTTGGGGTTCAATTTTTGAAGATCAATTCTGTTTTTAGCTTTTGCATAATTCTAATTTAAAGCAAGTTTCTTCTTCATAATCAAATTTCACCTGGTAACATATACCACTGATTTTAATCTGATATTCCCCTTCTACCGCTCCTCTTGTATGTATTGCTATCTCCCTCGACACGCAGCTTTGGTTACCATCCTTACAGGGAAGTATATCTCCAAAACAAATAGGTCCCATAGGGATAAGCTCTACTGAAGGACTTCCATCAGGTAGGTTTTTAGGTCTTTTCCCACTTGAGGTAAGTACTTCAATTTTTCCAATTTGGAAATCACAGAAACCAATATTAGAATAACAATTGCAGACGGTTATACAAAGCACTTCAAAATCATCTGTTTCAAAACTATCTTTTTTACCATCTCCCCATTTAATAGAGATACAAGGTTTAAATTCTGGAACTTGTACTTCTTTACATCCTTTGCCACAATTACAAATAGCATCCGAAATTAGTTCTTCATATAAATGTTGTGTAGGTAGACCTGATGTAATAGCAGAACCACCTGTTGCATTACAAAGTTTGTGGTAATCCGGATCGCAGTCCGTTTGATTTATTCCACCAAAAATAACACCTGTATATGGATCACAACGATGGGCAAAAACCGTAACATTATTTGCATTGGCTACATTAATAGCCTGGTTTACAGCCAAATCATTACTTGCAACCGAACTACCATCCCCCTCCAGTACAGTATCACTGATATAAAGAATGGATCGACATGCTCCTCTTCTCCAATCGTAAAATTTTGATATATCAGCAATAGCGTCAGCGCCTTGTTCGGATGGCAAACTCCCTGGGTTATCAGGAACGTCGCTATAAAAAGTACCTAAAACACCAATCGAATCTAAGTAGTCTTGATGAGTGTGTGTAAATTTACCTAATGTACCCGTGTTTGGAGCATGACCAGGTTTCATCCAATCGACTAAAAACCATTTAGCTTCAACATCCACATTACATTTTTTTATTGCTCTTCCAAGAGCAGCATCGGCAGCATTCTTAACTGCATTTTTTGCTGAAGACATTGAGCCACTAGAATCGATTAATACAACCAAATCAACTTTAGTTCTACCAGTTCCAGGTTCATGGTTACATCCGCAAGGATGAGTTTCTTCTTTACAAAGTTCTAATGTTTTGATCTTAGTAATACATTTCTTTTTTAGGAGTTAATTTCTTAGACATTGTTCTTAAACTGTTTAATCCTTTAGAAACTCTATACTCGTTGATACGTTC
>CAYXQH010000740.1:0-3223 GCA_964467425.1 uncultured Saprospiraceae bacterium | reverse complement strand
TCCAAGAAGCGCTAGCTACTGGAGCATCTGGAAATATTGTGAAAGCTGTCTGATCGCCTAAGCATAAATTATCTACATCAAAGATGGATTCAAAAAATGATTGGATAAAAGGAGGTAATCCAAACTGGGCATTTCTAAAAGACAAGTCTACCTGATTACGTTCATAATCAGACAATGACCCTAATTCATTAGGAGCATTAATGACTGATAAAGCAGTTTGAGGTATAGAAAAATATATTTTACGATCAATACCTAATTGTAATGCTCCACCCAAAGCACTACTTAAAAAGTTAGGAATCTGATCTATCAAAAACAAAGAACCACTTACATCACTACTTTCTAAATCGAATTGATGTATTATAAAATCTCCAGTTTGGTTAGATCCTGATGCTAACAATTTACCACTAGCGTATAATTTGGTGTCATCGGATGAAAACTCCACACCATAATACACGACATCCTCATTAATTAATATTTCATTAGAAACAACACCCGTAGCCGGATCAAAATCATATAACAGTAAATTTCCATTAAACTGAGGAGTGAATAAGGTATGTGTTATTGCCAATCTGTTTCCTCTAGGAGACGCTTTAAGAGAACCTCTAATATTATTAAAGTCAGATATAGTAAAGGGCGTTGAGGATATTACTGGAGTAGAATTCACTCCTGTATTTGTAACTTCAAAAGCGTAAAAATCATTTCCTGCTTGTGTAATAATCCAATAATCTATACCATTTTCATGAGAAACTGCTGTAATCTTTTCGGAGGTGATGAGGTCAGGAGCACTAGTCAACAAATTAATATTAGTCTGCACCACAGCTCCAGGTCCACCAGAAACGTCAACTATACTATAATTAATTCCATTTCCTACTCCATCATTCTGATAAGCGTTTGCAGCATCTGTTGTAAAAATAAAATAACGATTAGGATTTCCAGGTTGAGGAACAATCAATGCTGCCTGAGTTGCTGAGTCACTTCCAATAAGAGTTTCATCACCTCCAGTCATAATTTGATGAAACCTATTCCAAACGGTTACTCCGTTAGTATAAAACAATAAATCTCCATCTGGAGTAGATATAGAAGCACATCCTTCAAGTGAATCTAATTCACCATCCAGTAAGGGTTCTGGCTCTCCTTCATTAAAAGTAAGACCCGCCCTTACTCCAAAATACCAATTGGATGCTTCTCGCTGTCCATAGCAGATATAGGATATAAGCAATAATAAAAAAAGAAATCGCTTCATAATGAATGAACGCAAAAATAACAATAGCAATATAATATTATGCTTTCTCTTATATAAATTCATAATCCTCATAAAAAGAACTTTTATTCTTAGCAATATTGCATTGGATATTAATTATGGAACCTATCATATACTAACGATGAAGTGCAAAATATCCATTATATGAACTTCCCTGATAATCAATCTTATACCAATACGAGCTTGATGGTAACGCTTTTCCTTTATATGTTCCATCCCAACCCATACTATCTGTAGTCATTGTATGCAAAGACTTACCATAACGATCATAAATTGAAATTACCATATTTGGATAATCCAAAGGCCTATCAACCTGCCAAAAATCATTAAACCCATCATCATTAGGGGTGAAAAATTGTGGAGCACCACGAACAATAAGACTCTCAACCTCTATGACACAGCGGTTCACATCACTTACAATAATATTTTTAAGTCCCGGACTTACATTAATAAACCTTGAACTGGATTGATAATGTATCCCTCCATCAATAGAATATATGATATCTTGAATTTCATCAGTTGTTTCGATTTCAATAATATTATTTGTTCTAAAGTCTTTAACAACAACATTTACAATTAATGAAGGGGATTCTATGACTGTAAATACTACTTCATCCGAACAACCTTCATCATCGCCTAGAATTAATGAATATGTCCCTGTTTCAGAAATCGAAATAGTCGATGTTGTTTCACCTGTAGACCATAGATAATTATCAAAATTACCCGTTATAGACAACACAGTGGTGCCGTTTGAACACAAAAAAAACTCTTGATCATCAATACCGATCTCCGGTAATAATTCAAAATCCAATCCACCTATAGCCACACACTCATTATCTCTCTCTATTCGATAATAAAGCTGAGGTTCATCATCATCATCATCTAAAACGGTAAAAGTATCAATGGTAAAAGGGCTTACTTCTAAAAGCGCATTATCCTCATTACCATAAAGAACTATTTCGGTATCCAGAAATAAAAATGTCAATGTGTCAAATATTTCAGAAGTTTCTATTTGCGTCGAGTTTCCAGTGTTCATACCACAAATGGGAATAGTTAAGACATCTTCATTCACCAGAGGCAATACTATTAGTTCCAATGGTTCAATAATATAACAACTGGGATCACTAAAAACCCTAACATATAAAATCTCATTAGTCATTTCATTCTGATAACCAATAGGTTCTATAGGATTCTCTTCATTAAGAGCATTATCCATTGTTCTATAAAATGCTACTTCAAAAGTTTCAGTGTCGGTATTGTAGGTTTCTATAACTTCATTGAGATTGAAAATATTCACTTCATCGTCTCCTGCCATTTCACATTGAACTAGAGTTAAAGCTCCGTTTAAAACAGGTGCCTCTCTAATAATGACATTTTCGATAAAAGTCTTTGGCGGTCTATTATCAAATTCAACAGTAACAGAGACCACATATGAACCTATAGAATTATACACATGAGTAGGATCAAAAGCAGTAGATATATTTTCTGAACCACTGGCAGGATCGTCAAAATCCCAAACTACCGAAACAATATTTTCATTATCAAACAATGTAAATGTTGTAGTATCTCCCAAACATACATTTTCGAATTTAAAAATACTTTCAAAAAAAGATTGAATAAACGGAGGTAATCCAAATTCAGCCCTTGAGCCTTCTAAATCTATCGTTTGAAAATCAAAGTCTGCCTGAGTCTGATATTCGTTAGGTTTATTAATAACAGAGAGTTCTCCATCCGGAAATGAATGATATATTTTCTTATCAATAGCTATTTGCAGACTTCCTCCAAGATCACTCAAAATAGGACTTCTGTAACTCACTAATTCAAAAATACTATCAGCAATATTTTCTGAATCCAGATCAAATTGAAAAATATTTATTCCAGAGGTCGGCAGATCATCTAAAACTTTACCGCTTACATAAAGTTTAGATGAGTCTGAGGAAAACTCAACACCATAATAGGCAA
>CAYXQH010000739.1:0-3231 GCA_964467425.1 uncultured Saprospiraceae bacterium | reverse complement strand
TTGGTAAAATAATTAAAATTCGGATTTCATAGCTTTATACTCCTTGTTTAATTTCATTATTTGTTGGTTTACGCCTGGTTTTTGATCCAAATGTAGGAACAGTTTAGAAGGATTAAAATGGAATAATTATCAATGCAGATATTTGGGTATAAATGCAGTACATTTAATGCTTTATCATTCATCACCAAATATCTGCGTTAATGTATTTTTGATTCTTTCGCTATAATTCTGTTCTTACTTTTGGAGTTATAAGTAAAACTGTGAAAACTTAAATTTACTTAGAATATAAAAATACTATAAAATGAAAAAGGTAACAACAGTGTTTTTTCTATTATGCACTTTAATCATTAATGCTCAAAATTCTGTGCAGGAAACGATTAATTCCAGGTTAGTAGATCTTCATGAAGTAGGGGACAATAACGAAAACTTTGAAGGATTTGATCGGCTAAAAGAGGATATCGGAGATGCCCAGATAGTTATGTTAGGAGAACAATCGCATTCCGATGCTACAACTTTTGAAACCAAAATCAAATTGATAAAATACCTGCATCAGGAAATGGATTTTGAGATACTTGCATTTGAGAGCAGTGTTTATGATTGCGGTAAGGCCTGGTCTATGATTCAGGAAGGGCATGATGTAAAGGATGCATTAGCTAAAGGGATATTTGATGTTTGGTCAGTATTGGAAGAACTCAACCCATTATACGAATATTGCGAATTAGGATTAGGTTTTGATAAACCGCTTATGATTGCGGGCTTTGATCCTCAGATTACTGGCAAATTAGCAGCAGATTATTTTGCTACAGACCTTACTGCCTATCTGGCTACTTTTGAAGATGAGCCGGTTTATAAAAGAGAAATAAAACAATTGCAGTTTTTTATAAATAGTTGCAGGAAAGGAAAGAAGATTAAAAAGGTTAGAGCGGTTCAAAATATGGAGTTTATAGAGAAACTAATAGGATTAATAAAATCCAAAGAAAAGACTGAGTTATCTGATTTCTGGATCCAATCGCTTAAAAATCTGGATGTATTTATTTCCGATACTATTTACAAAACAGATAAAAGGGATCAGCAAATGGCTGACAATTTAATTTGGCTCAAAGAAAAATATCCCAATAAGAAAATTATTTGTTGGGGAGCAACGAGTCATTTTCTTTACAATTCTTCTCTTATAAGAATGGAAAACAAAAAACTACAAAAGGTAGGGGATGATTATTATCGCAATCATTCCATGATGGGGGATTATATAAAAGAAAAGTATGGAGACCTTGTTTACACCATTGGTTTTATTGCCCATGAAGGTTCATTTGGTTATAACAGAACTCATACTATTGAATTGCCAGCACAAAATAGTTTAGAATATGTAATAGGTAAATCAGAAAATGCTAATTATTTTCTATCTCTTAAAGATATTTCTCTCGAAGGTTATTCATCTCGCCCTCTGGCACATCAAAACATGACAAACGATATAGCAAAAGTGATGGATGGAGTTGTGTTTAACCGATATATGAGAAGACCTCGGACAGACTGGGAGTTTTTATTTTATATCGTTCCAGAAAATAAAATGTGGAAAAGAAAAAAGGAGCGTTTTATTCGAGAATATAAATTAGAAAAAGAGATTAGAATGAATAAAAAATTAAAAGAAGAACAAGATAGAAAGAAAGAAAGGCTCTAAAATGAATTTTTAAAATTCTATTTAATTTCTTTGTATGGATTTGTAATCGTCTTGTTTTATCGTCGAGTTAAAAGTCTAGTACGTTCTTTTCAAAGAGCTTACTAGACTTTTGAGTTTTAAGTTTCCCTATTTAAGATATTAATTTTATATTTGATTCAAATGTATTCATGCATTTGAGCTGTGAAGGTTTGTATTAGATAAGTTTTTCAATGAGGGATTTTAAAATAGGTAAACCAAAATGAGCGAAACAACCAACTTTAAAGAATTCGAAAAAATAAACGAAGAACAACTTCCCGTTGCAAAACACAAACTCCATGACTGGACACATTTTGCGGGATTATATGCCGCAGAACATGTTGCTGCAACGGAGTTTGTGATCGGTGCTACTTTTGTTGCATTAGGAGCAAAGACAATGGATATCATTTTGGGCTTGTTGATAGGAAATATTCTAGCAGTGTTGAGTTGGACACTTATAACAACCCCAATTGCTGTTGAAACTCGTTTGAGCCTTTATACCTATCTTAATAAGATTGCGGGTAATTCCATGTCCAAATTATACAACTGGGCAAACGTTATCATTTTCACCGTAATCTCAGCAGCTATGGTCACAGTGTCTGCTTCAGCAGTCCGTTTCGCATTTGATATACCCGCCCAACTCAATTGGTATCCTACGAATTTATGGTTTGTCTTGATTGTTTTGTTGGTTGGTATGGTCGTAGTATTTGTTGCGATTTATGGATTCAATGCAGTTTCCGAATTTTCTGGAGTATGTGCACCTTGGTTGTTTGTTATGTTTACAAGTGGTGCTTTGGTTTTGATGCCTGCTTTATCTTTGGATGTTTTAGGAAAGACCCTTCCGAGTGGATGGGCAGATTTTGTCAATATTGGAAACCAATCAATTTGGACAGGAGTGAATAGTGATGGAGAAACGGGCATCGGAATATTGGAGGTAATCGGTTTTGGATGGGCAGCCAATACCATTACTCATTTTGGTTTAATTGATATGGCATTGCTTCGTTTTGCAAAAAAGAAATCCTATGGATTGGCTACAAGCACCGGAATGCTATTTGGTCATTATATAGCCTGGATTGCAGCTGGAATTATGGGAGCAGGTGCTGCGGTTATTTTAGGAAAAACGATCGTAGAACTTGATCCTGGTGATGTGGCGTTTTACGCTTTAGGTTGGTCCGGGTTCGTTATAGTAATCGTAGCTGGTTGGACCACTGCAATAACAAATCTCTATCGGGCAGGTTTAGCAGCGCAAGCTATTTTTAGTAGTCAAAGCCGTAGAAAAACAACGCTAATTGTTGGTATTGCAATGGTGATTGTTGGATGCTTTCCATTTGTGTTTACCCAGTTTTTACCTCTACTAACTTATGCTGGCTTACTAGTGGTTCCGGTTGGAGCAATAGTTTTTGCCGAGCATCAAATTTTTCCAAAAATAGGTTTAACCAGATATTGGTCAAAGTTTCAAGACTATGCGAATAGTATGCCCGCTGTAGCTTCATGGATATTAGGTTTAGTCTTTGGTTTTGGATTAAACTATTTAGATGTGA
>CAYXQH010000738.1:0-3231 GCA_964467425.1 uncultured Saprospiraceae bacterium | reverse complement strand
ATATCTTTCGGCTTTCTATAAGCCACTTGTGAAGGTATCATTTATATTATTTTTTAATTTTTTTAAAAATTACTTCCAAAGGAAGTTTTTGTTTTCTTCAGACGTTAGGAAGCACTATTGATAATATTCCATACCTTTTCTGAAGTTACCGGCATTTCCACATCATGGATACCGTATGGTTTTAAAGCATCCATTACTGCATTAACCACTGCAGGTGTTGCTCCGATACATCCCGCTTCTCCTGCACCTTTCACACCTAGTGGGTTGTGTGGACATGGTGTAACGGTTCGATCGATTTCGAAACTAGGTAAATCATCCGCTCTAGGCATGACATAATCCATGTAGGTTCCATTGATTAATTGACCATTCTCAGAATAGATCGTTCCTTCATGTAGTGCTTGTCCAATACCTTGAGCCAATCCGCCATGAATTTGTCCATCAACGATCATTGGATTAATAACATTTCCAACATCATCTACTGCAATAAATCGTTGTAAGGTAACTTTACCTGTATCTTTTTCAATCTCTACGATAGCAATATGACAACCAAAAGGATAAGTGAAATTAGCTGGGTCATAAAAGCTAGAGAAATCCAAGCCTGGTTCAAGCCCTTCCGGATAGTTATGCGGCACATAAGCTGTCAATGAAACATCACCAAAACCAACCGATTTGTCAGTCCCTTTTACAGTCCATTTACCATCCGCGAAATCTAAATCCGCTTCGTTGGCTTCTAGCAGGTGAGCAGCGATCTTGGTTCCTTTTTCCATAACCTTATCCATACTCTTCACAATGGCAGAACCACCAACCGCAAGACTTCGAGAGCCATAGGTTCCCATTCCAAAAGCAACAGCCTCAGAATCTCCATGAACAATCTCTACATCAGCAATAGGAATTCCAAATCGATCTGCGACAATCTGCGCAAAAGTTGTTTCATGTCCTTGACCATGCGAATGCGAACCTGAATAAACAGATACCTTCCCAGTAGGTTGAACACGAACCTGTGCGGATTCAAATAATCCTGCTCGAGCACCTAAAGAACCAACCACAGCAGATGGAGCGATTCCACATGCTTCTATATACGTTGAAAATCCAATACCCAATAGTTTTCCATTGCTACTCGCTGCAGCTTGTTTAGCTCTGAAATCTTCATAACCGACCATTTCTAAAGCTCTTTTTAAAACAGGCTCATAGTTTCCACTATCATATTGTAAAGCAACTTGCGTTTGATAACCTTCTTGCTCAACGCCATCAAAAGCAGGTATAAAGTTTTTAAGTCTTAATTCCGCTGGATCGATTTTCATTTCCAAAGCAGCAGTATCAATTAAACGTTCTAAAAGATACGTTGCTTCCGGTCGTCCTGCTCCACGATAAGCATCCACTGCATTCGTATGTGTGAAAACAGCATCGACTTCTACATGAACGAGTGGGGTAGTGTAGAGCCCTTGTAAAAGCGTTCCGTGTAAATAAGTTGGAACCGCTGGAGCGAAAGTGGAAAGATAAGCTCCAAGGTTTGCATGTGTTTTTACACGAAGCGCTGTAAAGTTTCCATCAGCATCCAAAGCTAATTCGGCTTTAGTAACATGATCACGTCCATGTGCATCTGTCATAAAACTTTCCCGGCGTTCTGCTGTCCATTTTATAGGCCGGTTAATTTTTTGAGAAGCCCAGATCACTAAAGCTTCTTCTGTATAGTGGAATATTTTAGAACCAAATCCACCACCTACATCAGGACCAAGTACTCGAACCTTATGCTCAGGAATACCTAAAACAAAAGCACACATTAGCAATCGTATTAAATGTGGATTTTGAGTAGATGTGTATAAAGTATATTTGTCATTATGATCTTCGTAGTGTCCAATTGCTGATCTTGGTTCTATTGCATTTGGAACAACTCGTTGATTAATGAATTCTAATTTTGTAACATGATGTGCATTTTTTACCGCTTCATCAACGGCCGCTTTGTCACTTCCTAATGCCCAATCAAAGCAAAGATTGTTTGGACAATCATCATGAACTAAAGGCGCTCCATCTGCTACAGCGTCTTTTGGATTCGTAACTGCAGGAAGCGGTGTGTAATCCACCATGACTACTTCTACGGCATCTTTTGCCTGCGCGTAAGATTCTGCAATAACCATTGCAACTGCATCACCAAGATGCAAAGCTTTGTCAGAGACCAAAAGCGGATGTTTTGGCTCTTTCATGGTATCACCATTTTTAAAATCAACCTGCCATCCACAAGGGACACCATTTACTTCAGCTACATCAGCTCCAGTAATAATTTTGACAACACCTGGCATAGATTCAGCCTTTGATGTATCGACACTATTTATTTTTGCATGGGCATGGGGACTACGAACGAAACATGCGTAGGTCATACCTGGAAGTTTTATATCATCTGTGTATCGGCCTTTGCCAGTTAAAAAGCGTTTGTCTTCGACCCGCTTTACAGATTTTCCAATTAAAGACATATTTATATTTTTTAGAAGAATTTTTAAATAGGGAAATACAAGTTATTAAGTTAGCAAGTTAACAGGAGATTAATTACGCATTAACTAGTTCGCTTATTAGCTTGTTTAAGCTGTTGCCGCTTGCATTCTTTTGGCAGCATGTTGAATTGATCGAACTATATTATGATAGCCGGTACATCTACAATAATTGCCTTCGAGTGCTTCTCTGATTTCATGCTCAGAGGGATCCGGATTGTTTTCTAATAAATCAGCTGCAACCATTACCATTCCTGGTGTACAGAACCCGCATTGTAAACCATGCTCTTCATGAAATCCGGTTTGCAGTGGATGCATTTCACCATTATTAGCCATGCCTTCGATTGTCTTTACAGAACAACCATCAGCTTGAACTGCTAACATGGTACAAGACTTTAAAGCTTTTCCATCGAGGTGGACCGTACAGGCTCCACAGCTACTGGTATCACAACCAATATGAGTACCTGTTAAACTTAATTCTTCGCGGAGAAAATAGACGAGAAGTGTTCTGGGTTCTACTGTTCTCTCATAAACCTTACCGTTCACGGTAATTGATACATTTGCTTGCATAGATGAGTGTTTTTTGTTTTCAAAATATGTATTGCCAATTTAATAATTTTAAGAAGAAAAACACGATGTTTGATGAAAAATAAATATTAAATTTTGTTTTCATGGAGCCTTTCAATTTAAAGGATAAAGAAGTTTTTGTTTTTGACGCATTTGGGACACTTTTTTCAACAGCATCTCC
>CAYXQH010000737.1:0-3233 GCA_964467425.1 uncultured Saprospiraceae bacterium | reverse complement strand
CAAAGAGGACGATGGAGGTCTACTAGTTTTTTTTATTTATATTTCGCATATAAGTTGAAATTGGCAAGAGGTGATTTGGCAACGTTCAAAAAAGTGAAATGCTTATTTTTTTCCTTTTATTATCTATTGGACTCATCGTATTCAGTACGACCAAACTAAAAGTGCACCCTTTTTTAGCCCTTTTAGTTACTGCTATCCTTTATGGTTTTGCATCAGGGATGTCTGTAGAAAATATATTGCTTTCCATCAACGAAGGATTTGGTGGAACGCTTGGAAGTATTGGTTTAGTTATTATTATTGGAGTAATCATTGGCGCATTTTTAGAACATTCCGGAGGTGCATATAAATTGGCTTCTTTTGTTTTAAAAATTACTGGAACGAAGAGAGTGCCAATTGCCATGTCAATCATTGGATACATAATATCGATCCCAGTTTTTGCAGATAGCGGTTTTATTATTTTAAGTCCATTGAATAAAGCGCTTTCCAAGAAAGCAAAAATATCTTTAGCAGGTACAGCAATTGCGCTTGCTTTAGGTTTAATGGCAAGTCATGCACTAGTACCACCCACGCCCGGACCCATAGCTGCCGCCGGGCTTTTAAAAGCGGATTTAGGTTTGGTTATTTTTTGGGGGATCATTATTAGTATAATAGGTTTGATACCGGGTATTTTATTTGCACTGAAAGTTGCTTCCAAAACCTATATTGATCCAAATCCAAATATTTCTGAAGAGGCCATAGCACTTAAATCTGCCGATGCTCCAAGCGCAGGATTATCCTTCTTACCGATTATCATTCCAATCATTTTGATTATTTTAAAATCAGTAAATGATTATAAGAAATATATTGTCGAAGGAATTGCCTTTGATACAATTACCTTTTTAGGAACACCAATAATAGCTTTGCTAATCGGATTAGGATTTGCACTTTTACTACCTAAACGATTAGAAAAAAAGATGTTGTCCACAGAGGGATGGGTAGGGAAGGCTTTGAAAGATGCCGCTGTTATTATTATGATTACAGGAGCTGGTGGTATATTTGGCAAAGTACTTCAAAACTCTGGAATAGCCGAGGTCCTAGAACTCTATTTGAAAGATATGTCCATTGGGATTTGGTTGCCCTTTCTAATCGCAGCAGCCTTGAAATCTGCGCAAGGATCTTCAACGGTAGCCATGATTACTACAGCCTCTATTTTATTTCCTTTACTTTCAACACTTGGTTTTGATTCTGACTTATCGGTTGTTTTCTGTGTGTTGGCGATAGGAGCAGGATCCATGGTGGTGTCTCATGCAAACGATAGCTTTTTTTGGGTAGTAACCCAAATGACAAATATGGATGTAAGTACAGGTTATAGATTGCATTCAGTTGGAACGGGTATTATGGGGCTTTCATCTATGATCGCCATTTTCTTTTTCTGGCTCTTATTAGCATAACCGAACCAGCCCGACTACGTCATGCGGGCAGGAACCAAAAAAAAATAATGAAAAAATTACGAAGTCATGATTGGTTTGCTCGAAAAGATAAAATGGGATTTATCTATCGGAGTTGGATGCGAAACCAAGGCTTGCCTGATGATATGTTTGATGGGCGCCCCGTGATTGGAATTTGTAATACCTGGTCTGAATTGACTCCTTGCAATGCACATTTTCGAGACTTAGCCGATTATGTCAAAAGAGGCGTTTATCAGGCTGGTGGATTTCCGTTAGAGTTTCCAATCTCTTCTTTAGGAGAAACCATGATGCGACCAACAGCTATGTTGTTCCGGAACTTGGCAAGTATGGATGCGGAAGAATGTATCCGAGCGAATCCATTAGACGGTGTTGTTATGCTTTGCGGTTGTGATAAAACAACACCTTCAGCTTTGATGGGGGCGGCTAGTGTAGATTTGCCTTCGATTATTGTCTCGGGAGGACCGATGCTAAATGGAAAATATAAAGGCAAAGATATTGGCTCCGGTACAGATGTTTGGAAGTTAAGCGAAGAATTACGTGCAGGAAAAATTACGGAAGAAGAATTCTTTTATGCCGAATCTTGTATGTCTCGAAGCCAAGGGCATTGCATGACGATGGGAACTGCTTCGACAATGGCTTGTATGGTCGAAGCATTGGGTATGACTTTGCCAGGTAATGCAGCGATTCCTGCTTCTGATTCCAGACGTAAAGTATTAGCGCAGCTATCCGGACAGCGGATTGTAGAAATGGTCAAAGAAGATTTAAAAATTTCAGACATCTTAACAAGAGATGCGTTTGAAAATGCGATAAAAGTCAATGCTGCAATTGGAGGATCAACAAATGCGGTCGTACATTTATTAGCGATAGCTGGTCGTGTTGGAGTAGATTTGCATTTGAAAGATTTTGATCGATGGGGCAGTAAAATTCCTTTATTACTAAATCTAATGCCGTCTGGAAAATTTTTAATGGAAGATTTTTATTATGCTGGAGGTTTGCCTGTAGTGATCAAAGAATTAGAAGAATTTTTAAATAAAGAGGCTATTACTGCAAATGGAAAACCTATTTTTGAAAATGTTGAACAGGCAGATTGTTATAATGAAGAAGTGATCGCATCGATGACAAAACCCTTAAAAGAGGAAGCGGGTATTGCAGTGGTGTATGGAAACCTTTGTGAAAATGGGGCAGTAATAAAACCTTCTGCAGCAACGGAAGCATTGATGAAGCATCGAGGCAAAGCAGTCGTTTTTGAAAATATTAAAGACTTTCATGCAAGAATAGACAATCCGGATTTGGATGTTCATGAACATGATATTATGGTCTTAAAAAATGTTGGACCTAAAGGGTTTCCCGGTATGGCGGAAGTTGGAAACATGCCTTTGCCTAAAAAGATTTTAGCAAAAGGAATTACAGATATGATCCGTATTTCAGATGGTAGAATGAGTGGCACAGCCTATGGAACTGTCTTTCTTCATGTATCTCCAGAGTCTGCCATTGGCGGAAATTTAGCGCTGGTTGAAAACGGCGATTTTATAGAAGTGGATGTTGAAAATCGAAGATTGCATCTTGATGTTTCGGATGAGACTTTAGCTAATCGCCGATCAAAATGGAATGCAAGTAATGCTATCGTAAATCGTGGTTATGTGAAGTTATATCTGGACCATGTTATGCAGGCCGATAAAGGAGCAGATATGGATTTCTTAGTTGGAAAATCAGGAAGTGAAGTTCCGGAAGATAATCATTGAGGAATTAGGAATTAGGAATGAAGCAATTATTACTTAAGCTTAG
>CAYXQH010000736.1:0-3234 GCA_964467425.1 uncultured Saprospiraceae bacterium | reverse complement strand
TTACACTTTCAATAAATATTCCTATAAATACTTAAACCAAACGGGTTATACTCTTCTTTTGTGTCAGGAATATTTATATTTGACGTATAGAAAAACTATAAATAATTAAAACAAACATAAGCTTTGCTTTTTGAAATCTTTATTAAACATGTTTAAGAACAAAAAAATGAATAGAAGGATGAGTATCGATTTCAATAAATTACCAATTTCCGTAGTACTTAGAGTAAGAGTTATCATATGCTTTATATTAGCTAGCATTTTCCTGGCTTCAAATTCCTGTTCTACGGAGAAGGTCCCAGGAGACTCCAGTCAACAATTTACGCTTCTACCTGCTGATTACACTGGAATAAATTTTGAAAATTTTGTAGAAGAAAGAGTAGATAGAGGTTTTACTTTTTTTGAATATTTTTATACAGGCGGAGGAGTAGCCATTGGAGATGTTAATAATGATGATCTTCCGGATGTATTCTTTACGGGGAATGATGCACCTAATCGCCTTTATCTAAATAAAGGAAATTTTAAATTTGAAGATATATCAAAAGATGCTGGCATTCAAAGTGGGCGATGGGGAACGGGTGTAACTATGGTCGATATTAATAAAGACGGATGGCTGGATATTTATGTTTGTAATTCGGGGCCTTCTCCCGATGCAAACGCTATGCGAAATGAATTATACATCAACAATGGAGATAATACATTTAAAGAACAAGCGACAGCATATGGAATAGACGATCATTCTCGATCGATACAAGCGACCTTCTTTGATATGGATAAGGATGGAGATCTGGATTTATGGGTGATGAATCATGCATTAAGAAGGAGAGGAGTAGGTGCAATTGAATGGTATGATCTTTCAGCAGCACTTGAACCTACCGATTATAATCGAGAGTGTAGTACTTTATATCGCAACGATGGAAATGGAAAATTTACAGATATTTCTAAAGAGGCAGGCATACAGAAGATAGGATTTGGTTTAGGAATTGCGGTGAACGATTTTGATGAGAATGGTTTTTTAGATGTCTATATTGCTAATGATTATTTTGTCCCGGATTATTTGTTTTTGAATAATGGCGATGGAACATTTAAGGATAATATAACCAATAAATTAGGGCACACCTCGTACTTTGCAATGGGTTGTGATGCTGCAGATTTTAATAATGATGGTCTAACAGATTTAGCCGTTCTCGATATGACACCTGCTGATCATGTACGTAATAAAGTCCTGATGGCTTCTATGGGCGTCTCTACCTTCTACTATTTAACGGAGACAAAGAAATTTAGTCCTCAATATATGATGAATAGCCTTTGTGTAAATAATGGTTTTGGAGTGATGAGTGATATTGGTTTATTTGCTGGCGTTTCTCAAACAGATTGGAGTTGGGCACCTTTATTAGCAGATTTTGATAATGATGGGTTTAAAGATTTGATGATTACGAATGGATATAAAAAAGATACCAAGAATAACGATTGGCAAAATACTTTAGAAGAGATAAAAAAACGAAAAGGTAAAGACTTTAACGCAAACGATTACTTTGAACATTTACAGAAAGCAGAAGTTAATCCTGTTCCCAATCCTATTTATAAAAATAAGAATGGATTGGAGTTTGAAGAAAAAACGGAAGAATGGGGTTTTTCAAGCCCTTCTTTTTCTAATGGAGCGGCCTATGCTGATTTGGATCAGGATGGGGATTTAGATTTAGTGATTAATAATTTTGATCAAGCTGCTTTTGTTTATCGAAATAATAGTAGAGAACGAAATGATGGAAATTATATCCAATTCAAATTAAAGGATGGAAAAACCAATAATTCCGTTTTGTACTCAACAATAAATATCTACTATGGGGATAAAATGCAATCTGCTGATTATGCGCTTTCGCGTGGTTTTCAATCTTCTGTTGAACCCATCGTTCATTTTGGCTTAGCCGATCAAAGCGAAATCGAGCGTGTAGAAATTTCCTGGATAGATGGTAAAAAAAGCGTTATTCAAAACCCAGGTATCAATCAATTGCATAGCATAGATAAACAAAAAACAAGTGCAAAGTCAGTACAAAAAGAAAAGATAATTCCATTGTTTGGAGATATAACTTCCCGTTATTTACAACCTTCCTTCAAACATAAAGAGAATAAGTTTAATGATTTTCAAAAAGAAATTTTATTGCCTCATAGTCAATCTACTCTAGGTCCTGCGCTTGCGGTGGGTGATGTGAACGGAGATAATATGGAGGATTTTTATATTGGTGGTGCCAAAGATCAATCTGGCGTTTTGTATATTCAAAATGGAAGTGGTCAATTCAATGCTCAGGCCACAGCTGCTTTTAAAAATAGTGCTTCTTCTGAAGATGTAGGTGCTAAATTTATTGACATTGATGGAGATAACGATTTAGATTTATATGTTGCCAGTGGTGGCGGTGGTGATTTTGAAGGAAAAGGGTCTTTACTTCAAGATCGTTTATACCTAAATGATGGAAAAGGAAATTTTGCCCTTGGAAAAGGTCGATTACCGAAAATGGAAACCAGTACTAAAGCCATAGCAGAAATGGATTGGGACAATGATGGGGATATAGATATTTTTGTAGGAGGCCGAACGACTCCTGGTAAATACCCACTTAGTCCAAGATCTTATCTATTGGTCAATGACAATGGAAGTTTTACAAATCAAACCAAAGCATTAGCTCCGGAATTGGAAAATGTAGGAATGGTAACCGCTGCAGAATGGACGGATACAGATGAAGATGATAAAGGGGATTTGATGCTGGTAGGAGAGTGGATGCCAATCACTCTTTTTAAAAACACTGGAAATGGTTTTGAAAACAAAACCAATTCAATCGGAATGCAAAACACTACAGGTTGGTGGTCTAGTTTATTAAAGACGGATATAGATGGAGATGGAGATGATGATTTTATAGTGGGTAACATAGGTTTGAATAACAAATTTCATCCTACGGAAGAAAAGCCCTTATATATTTATGCAAATGATTTTGATGATAATGGGCAAATGGATATTGTATTAAGTAAAATTTACAATGGAAACAAAGTTCCGGTTCGAGGAAAAGAATGTTCTACACAGCAGATGCCTTTTCTTGCGGATAAGTTTCCAACCTATGAAGGTTTTGCAACGGCAAGCTTAGAAGAAATCTATGAGGAAGATCAATTATCGAACTCCGTTCAATTTGAAGTAACTAATTTTTCTAGTGTCTATCTTGAAAATAAAGGAGATGGAGATTTTGAAATAAG
>CAYXQH010000735.1:0-3239 GCA_964467425.1 uncultured Saprospiraceae bacterium | reverse complement strand
AAAAAAGCTTTGACTTCATAATCTTCAAAGGTGTTTAGCCTAATACTCTTTTTAAGAGCGGTAATGTTTTTATCAATAATGGATTGTCTGGTCTTTTCACCCATGTCATCTTCTACACCTGCTAAAACAGTTTTACTGACATCATCAATACGCAAAATGAACTTCGCAAAAAGCCCAGGGTTTTTAAGCTCGTGTTTTTTAGTAGACGCCCAAAATCCATCTTTGATATAATTATTTTCTAAAGTGGTATGCGATTGAATGGCACCATATCCACAGTGGTGATTGGTCAGTAATAATCCTTGATCGGAAATAACCTCCGCTGTACAGAACCCTCCGAAATGAACAATAGCATCTTTCAGGCTACCCTGATTAACACTATAAATATCTTCGGCGGTCATCTTCATACCCATACCTTGCATCTCTGCTTCGTTGAGTGATTTTAGAAAGATAGGCAACCACATGCCTTCCCCCGCAAAACTAGCGGTGCTTATACAAATTGTAAGTAATAAAGCTAATGTCTTTTTAAAAAATTGTCTCATGTTATTTTATTTATGCTTAAAATATTTTGCAAAAGTAAGTTTATTAAGGACCTGTCTACCTGTCTACCTTATTTTCATTCTTCCTAAGTTCTTTTTTCAAAATCTTTCCGGTTGCGGACATCGGTAGCGCGTCCATGATTTCAACGATTCTTGGGTACTTATATGCTGCTATGTTTGTCTTTGTAAATTCAATCAAGTCGCTTTCTAAAGCAGAAACGCCTTCTTTTAAAACGACACAGGCTTTGATTTCTTCGCCAAGTTTTTCATCCGGAACGCCGTAAACGGCAACTAAAGAAACTGCTTCATGTTTCATCATGACTTCTTCCACTTCTCTAGGATAAACATTTAGGCCACCTCTAATAATCATGTCCTTTGTCCGATCAACTATATAGAAAAAACCATCTTCGTCTTTAATCGCAACATCACCAGAGTGCATCCATCCGCCTTTTAAAGTTTCTTCATTGACATCCGGGCGCTGGTAATATCCTTTCATTACATTTGGACCCCGATAAAGTAATTCTCCTTTTTCACCAACTGGAACTTCCTGATCATTTTCGTCGACAATCATAACTTCAACTCCCCAAACTGGTGTTCCGATAGAACCAGGTTTTCTTCCAAACTCTTTTTGATTAAAAGTGACAACAGGGGAGCCTTCTGACATTCCGTAGCCTTCGTAAATTGGCACTTTAAAACGTTCTTCAAAATCTTCTAACACTTTGACAGGAAGGGAAGCACCACCTGAAACACAAACTCTGAGTTTTGAGGCGATTGATTTATAATCAAATTTTTCTTCTGTATAATTTAAAAGCCCCCAGTACATGGTCGGCACACCAGCAAAAATGCTTACCTCGTGTTTTGCTAGTAATCCGAAAACGGCTTCTGCATCAAATCTTGGTAATAAAATATTTGAAGCACCACGATAGACTCCGGAATTCATCAATACCGTCATAGCGAAAATATGAAATAAAGGTAAAACGATGAGTTGCGTATCTTCCGAGTTGATATCAAAAAGGTCTGCAGATACAATAGCATTCGTCAATAAATTAGAATGTGTCAATTCAGCACCTTTCGGTCGACCAGTTGTTCCGGAAGTATAAATGATGACAGCCGTGTCATCTGCTCCGGTTGGAACTGAATCGCAAACTGGAGATTGTCCAGCCATTAAGTTACCCAATGTTTTCGTCCCTTCAATAGGAGAGGGCATTTCTGGTTTGGGCATGATCATATAAAAATGTTCGCAGTCCGAAGCTTCCTGGAAACCTGCATGTCCCATTTGCCCCATTGGTAAATCTTCTGTTCCAACAAAACAAAAGTAGGCCTTTGCATCGCTGTCAGCGAGGTGATAAGCGATTTCATCCTTTTTAAGCAAAACGCTTAATGGAACGACCGTTGCTCCAGCTTTTAAAATACCAAAATAAATAATTGGGAAATAAGGCAAATTCAAACAACTTAAAGCCACTTTATCACCGTCCTGAATTCCGACGCTTTTCAATCCATTTGCGACTTGATTGGCAGCACCATTGATCTGAGCATAATTAAGAACAGTATCCATAAAGGTAAATGCCGGTTTGCTTGGATAACGTCGTGCGGTATCTTCGAGTAAGACAGAAAGGTTTAACATAAATTGGGTTTAATTTGAATTTTCAATGTAGGTGAAAGATAGTGAATTTTAGGCTTTTCCCTTATTTCTGGCTTAAAACAAATAATAAACTATACTGCTTCAAGTTTCGAAGCTTAAAATAGTATGTTTTCCTTTAAAACAAATAATAAACCTATCCCTACGAATTCTTACTCATTCTCCCCATTTAGTCTTTCTCCACGCCAAAACAGTGAAAATACCTCCAAATTTACATTGTATTGATTTTGTAACCTTTTAAATCTTTAAGTCATGAAATTAGCAGCATTTTTCCTTTGCATACTGTTATTTGCGAGTTGCAAAAATCAGTTAGATCCAGAACAAATTACTGATACACCGGAAATTGAAAAGAACATTACGTCCGTCTCTGCACAAATCGGTTTTGAAAACAAAAATATCGAGCTTGGCAAAATTGTATCCTTTAATAATAATCACATTATCTATTTTACAAATGAAGGAGATACTAACCTCATTTTGAATGATGTGTATACCGAAAGTGACCGCGTTGAAGTATTTGGATTTACTTATGAAATCGCTCCTGGCGCTCAAGGTAAAATCCGCCTGAAAATTGATCCCAAATTAGATCACGAATCTTATAGCGATTATTTGTTTATCAGAACGAATAGCAATAATACTACCGCTCTGGATCGATTAAAACTACAATACGAAATATCAAATGATCTGGTTATTGGCGGTTTGTTTGTGGATGTATTAGATCGAATCAATGTACGAATGTTTCCGTCACTAGATGCGACTGTTTTATTCGGTTTGGAAAAAGGAGACTATGTAAAATGTATAGGATCTATGCGAAAGGATTATGTGGAAGACTTTGATTCCGATCTATGGTATTATGTCGATTATAATGGTCGAAAAGGCTGGGTACTCAGCGCTGTAACAGAATTTGAAGAAAAAAACATCAAAATAATTCTGATCATGAGGTAGTACTCAATGTAATGCCATTCATCGATTTGTTTTCAGTATTGACGACTTTTTTATTGATGGTTTCAGTGTTTATCTCAATTGGTTTCCATGAAGTGCGCGTGCCATTTTTGTCGAGTAAGCCG
>CAYXQH010000734.1:0-3241 GCA_964467425.1 uncultured Saprospiraceae bacterium | reverse complement strand
CATTATGGAAATTATGCACCAAACCCGGCTTTTCGAGCTGCTCAATTATTGTCGAGTATGAAAGATGAGGATGGGCGTGTTATAATCAAAGGGTTTTATGATGGAATTGAAATGGATGATAAAACAAGAGCCATCCTGGAGGCAGTCCCGGATGATCAGAAATCTATTCAAGCGCAAATTGGTATCGCACTTCCAGATAAAGTTGGAGCAACCTACCAAGAAGCTTTACAATATCCTTCGCTTAATATCCGTGGGATGTCTTCAGCATGGATCGGCGCACAGACGAGAACGATTGTACCAGATAAAGCAGTGGTTCAACTAGGGATTCGATTAGTGAAAGAAACCAAAGGAAAACGCATGTTAGGTTTGTTAAAAGCGCATATTGAATCGCAAGGCTATTATGTGATTGACCGAGAACCAACAGAAGCAGAACGTCTTAAACATCCAAAGATTGCTACATTCATTGAGCGATCGGTTACCAATGCTTTTCGAACAGAGATCGATTCACCAACTGGAGAATGGTTGACGAAAGGGATTCGGAAAATCTATAATGAAGAACCTGTTCGAATTCGTACGATGGGTGGAACAATTCCAGTGACTCCGATTATTCAGACGCTGGGTATTTCAGCAGCGATTGTTCCAATGGTGAATATGGATAATAATCAACACAGTCCAAATGAAAATCTTCGCGTCGGTAATTTATATAATGGTATAAAAACCTGTCTTGGGATTTTTACAGAGAAATTGTAGGGCGAAAATTAAGTGATGAAAAATATACTGCTATGTTTTTTTGCTTTAGGTTTTTGGAATACGGTAGATGCTGTAAATGATTTTTATATTGAATTATTAAAAGGGAGCAAGGAAATTGAAATAGGATTTTATAAAGAGAAAAATGCGCGTCCGGCTAAAATAAAAACTTTGCGGATTGATTCTATTTCCAGGAATGATTTGCAGAGCATACTCCAAGTCGATGTAACGAAAAAGAAACTTATATATATCCACGCGATGTGGGGGAATGGAAAGAATAGTCAGCGCAAAAATTTGAAGGTTTTACGAAATATTTGTGGGTCAGATTATCAGATCTTTTCAATTGTATGGAAAGCAGGAGGACTTGGTTATAAAAAGAATTGGAGGAATGCAATTGAAAAAGGAGAGAAGCTATCTCCTGTATTAGATTATCTCTTTAGTAACGAAGATGGAAGCAATAATATACTTTGCCATTCGATGGGGCATCGTATTTTTGAAGGATATATTCGTGCTTCAACTCAGCACTCCAAATTCAATAAAATTGCTTTTATGGCAGCAGATTTAGACGCTAATGTTTTTGAGGGGAATTTAAAAAGCTTAATTGAAAGGTCTAAAGAAATAAATGTATATATAAATCAAAAAGATCGTGCACTTCGATTTTCGAAGAAACGCCATAAACGAAATCGGTTAGGATTGGATGGAATTAAAGATAATGCAAGTCAAACCCAAAAAAATATGTCCATTGATGTCACGAATACTAAAGCTAAAGGGTCAAAAGGGATCTCTCAACATTTGTATTTTAAAAAAGATCAAAAAGTAATAGCTGACCTAAGAAAAGTATTTTCTGGAAAAGAGGAAACTCGGGATTTTAAAATAGTTGAGAAAACGAAAATGATATTCAAGCTATAAAATGAAAATCAATAACCAACACTACCATACGATTTGGCTCAAGGAAAACGAAGAGACTATTATTCAAATTATTGATCAACGTTTTCTGCCACATGAGTTTGTCATCGAAGATTTAAGTACCGTAGATCAAGTCGCCTTTGCGATCAAAGATATGCATGTGCGTGGTGCGCCCCTTATCGGCGTGACAGCTGCTTATGGAATGTATTTAGCTTCTATAGAGGCCAATGATAAGGATTTTAAAAAAGATATGCTTCGTTTTGCAACGCAACTAAACGCTACTCGACCAACAGCGGTTAATCTTGCCTGGGCAGTAGATCAGCAATTGGGATTGATTAAAAACGATACCGTTACAGAGCCGAAGATGTTTTTAGAAAATGCAAATCGAATCAAAAAGGAAAGTATCGATCGTTGTAAAAAGATTGGAGATTATGGGCTTCCCCTAATTCAAGATATTTATGATAAAAAACAATCGACCGTCAATGTGTTGACGCATTGCAATGCTGGTTGGATGGCTTGCATTGATTATGGAACTGCAACAGCTCCGATTTATGCAGCACATGATGCAGGGATTCCGGTTCATGTTTGGGTGGATGAAACAAGACCTCGAAATCAAGGGGCACGGATTACGGCATTCGAATTAAAAGAACATGGCGTTCCACATACCGTGATCACAGATAATGCAGGTGGACACATTATGCAACATGGCGAAGTTGACTTAGTTTTAGTAGGGACTGATCGAACGACAAGTACCGGAGATGTTTGTAATAAAATAGGAACCTATCTAAAAGCATTAGCCGCTGAGGATAATGGAGTTCCGTTTTATGTTGGTGCACCTTCAAGCAGTATTGATTGGTCCTTAAGGGATGGGGTAAAAGAAATTCCAATTGAACTCCGTGGAGAAGAGGAAGTGAAATTTATTCAGGGAAAACATAAAGACGAGATTAAGAAAGTTTTGCTGACACCAGATCAAAGCCCGGCAGCTAATTATGCATTTGATGTAACTCCAGCTAGATTGGTGACGGGCCTCATAACAGAGCTTGGTATTTGCGAAGCCAGTGAGTCAGGTTTAAAAGAATTATTTTCAAACAAAACGAAATAAAATGAATCCAATATTAAAAAACGTTTTAGCCTATATTGCAGGTTTGCTTTTAGGTAATATGGTGAATTTTGGTGCCATTCAATTAGGAAATATGATCCTTCCTCCTCCTGATGGATTAGATCCTATGGATCCTGCAAGTATTCAGGCACATATGGACTCATTCGAACCGATGCATTTTATTATCATATTTTTAGCGCATGCTTTAGGTACTTTGCTCGGAGCTTTTATTGCTGCTAGATTAGCTGCGACACATAGGATGAAAATAGCGTTGGGTATTGGAGTCTTCTTTTTATTGGGGGGGACTTATATGATCACCCTAGTTGGAGGACCAATTTGGTTTATATTGCTTGACTTATTAGCAGCCTATATCCCAATGGCTTGGTTGGGAGGTAAAATGGGTATCGGAAAAGCAAAAGCAGTTTAGACTAATTTAAATACCTAATACCTAATACCTAATACCTAATACCTAATACCTAATCTTAATCT
>CAYXQH010000733.1:0-3257 GCA_964467425.1 uncultured Saprospiraceae bacterium | reverse complement strand
GTTTTGGATTTAATGCAAACTATAAAGGATTTGGAATTTCGAGTTTATTTGCCTTCCAGGCTGAGGTGACTCGATTTAATAACACTTCTTTTTTCTTAGAGAATAATAACTTCTTGAGTGGTGGTTTGAATCAATCAACATCAGTTTTAGATTTCTTCCAGAATGTAGGCGATATTACAGACACTCCAGCACCATTTGTCAATGGGGTTGCTACACAAAGACAGTTTAGTTCTCAAGATTTAGAAGATGCCTCTTTTATACGTTTAAGAGATGTAACAGTTTCTTATACACTTCCAAACAAATTCTTAAATAGTACATTCTTGAAAAATGCAAGGATATATGCACGAGGAGTTAATTTATTGACATTTACTAACTTTAATGGACTAGATCCTGAAGATAGTAACAACATTTCTCAATTTGAATTTCCAAATGCTAGACAATATACATTTGGTTTAGATTTGACATTTTAATAAAATATAGCACAAAAAAATAATGAAGATTTTTAAAACACTATGTATCACAGCTGCCTTTTTAGGACTTACGGCTTGTGATGACTTTACAGAATTTGATCGTGACTTTATATTGACAGAAGAAGGTTCAATAGAAAGTGCAGGAGATCTTGAACGTTTATTATTAGGGACATATGATTCCAACGGATCTTATGCTGGGATAGTTTCTATCAATAGTATAGGAACTGATGAAACGCGTATAGGCCTAGGCAATAGAGGGCAAGGCTTACAGGCACACTCTTTTACATTGATTACAGGAAGTGGTGAGCCGGCGGGAATCTATAATTCTGCTTATGATGTACTTGATAATGCAAATCGAGTAATACGTGGAGCAGATGACTTTATTGCTAATAGTAATGATAATACTAATTTATTAAATCAAATAAGAGGAGAGGCTTTAGCGATAAGAGCTTGGCAACACTTTGACCTATTGAGAATGTTTGCTCCTTCTTTTGATTCTAATGCACCAGGTGTGCCATTAGCAAATCAGGTTTTTGTTGTTGGAGAAGATGATTTAAGTATTCCGAGAAGCTCAGTAGGTGAAGTATTAGCTCTTATCAATGCTGACTTAGCAGAAGCTGCTGGTATATTAGAAGGTTCTGGTCTTACGAGCATCAATAGATTTAACATTAATGCGGTAAGAGCGTTACAGGCTCGAGTAGCATTATATTCTGGTGACTTTGCTAATGCTATTACAATTGCAAATCAAGTGGTGACCGATGTTCCTTTAGTAAGCGGACAAGATTATATCGATATGTTTAGAATAGATGATACAGATCCTGATGCTGGCACCTCTGAAACAATTTTTCAAATAGAACGTGATCAATTTGATGGTCGCGTAGGAACTATTTGGTCTGATATTAATGAAGATGTATTCTTTTCAATGTCTGTAGACCTATATAATGACTATTTAGCAGCGGGAGATGATGATGATCGTTTTCTTACAAATTTAGATTTAGAGGAAGCTATATCGGAACGAACAATTCCTTTTGTTAATGATACAATTTTTGATCCAATTGATCCAGAAGTGATTTTAGAAATAAATCCGGTAATCACAGATATAAGCGAGCTAATAATTGGAAAGTATTTGGGATCAACAGAGCTAATTTCTCTAAATAATATAAAAGTATTTAGATCATCTGAAATGGTATTGATCAGTGCTGAGGCTAATGCTCGTATGGGAAATCTGTCTGCAGCTCGTGATGATATTAATACGCTGAGGATGACAAGAAGTAGTGCCGTAGTTACACCAGACACATATGGAAGTCAGGAACAAGCATTAACAGATATTCTTGCGGAACGTCGTATTGAGTTGGCTTTTGAAGGGCATCGCTTATTAGATCTTAAGCGTTTTGGTGAAGGTGTTTTAAGAATTGATCCTGATTGTTCAGGCGATGGACGTCCTGCAACCACTTGTGATTTGACTGCTGGAAACTTTAGGTTTACGTTCCCTATTCCACAAGCTGAAATATTTGCTAATGATGGTATCTCTGATGCAGATCAAAATCCTGGTTATTAATTAATCAAAAAAAAAAAAATGAAAACTATATTTAAATTTTTAATGGTAACTGTTGTTCTCTTTACCATTAGTTGTAATGAAGATGATCGAATTTTATTTGATCCTGACAACCAAGAAGATACAATTCTTAATGTAGCTACGGCTACTTCAGAAACAATGGCAAATCTTGCTATTCCAATTAATGAATCCATTTCTACAGATATTATGATACAAAGTTCTACAAGAACTAATGTAGATAGGACGTTCAATATTAATATTCTTGATGACCAGTCTGATGCTGATCCTATTTATTTCGACTTGCCATCAAGTGTTACGATACCTGCAAATGAGTTTGTAGGTACATTTACAGTTAATGGTCAAGATCCTTTAGGAGATATAATTTCACAAACATTAACGATAAATGTAACAGATGGTGAATTTTCAGAAAATTTTACCATAAACATTGATGTGTTAGGGCCATTTGCCGGGGCATATAGATTAATACCGCTTGAGGGTAGATTTGCAGGAGATCCTGCAAATGATTTATCGTATGCTACAGAAGGCGGTGTTGATGTATTCATTGAACCTATATCGGATGCTGATGGTCTAATTCAAAGACGTATACAAGAATTAGCATTCTTACCACAATTTGGTGATTTTGTTGGTGACTTTTTCTTCAATATAGTAGGTGATCAAGTTGTAGTAACTGAACAAGTGCCCGGAGGAGAAGGGAATAACGGAGTTGGATGTGGAGGAGGAGCTATAGTTTCTTCTTCAGTTGCTCCAGATAATCAAGCAATAGCAAATCTTGATGATGATACTACATTTCAAATAATTTTCTTAGATGGATTTGATAGCGATGGAGGCTGTGGTTTTGAGCCATACAGGGTTGTTCTGGAACTAACAAGAATCTAATAATTATATACATATAATTTATATTGTTAAAAAGCTGCCATTTTTATGGTAGCTTTTTGATTTTAAATAAAAAACTAGTATCTATGAATTATGAAAATGAAAGACTATAAGAACATATTTGCAAATGGTTGCTTGAAGACGATTCTTTTACTTTTATGTTTAAATGTGAATGCACAAAATAGGCATAAGAGTGCTTCTACTAAAACCACTACTAAAAAAGGTATTGAAGTTATAGAAGAAAAAGAGACTAATCAAAAGTTAAATACTGGAAATACAGAGGCTCGATTTTTTAACTCCTTTGTGCATAGTAATACATTTAATGAGTTTGTGGAAGA
>CAYXQH010000732.1:0-3261 GCA_964467425.1 uncultured Saprospiraceae bacterium | reverse complement strand
ATAATCCTTAAGATATTTTTAACCTTTTTAAATTAACCCTCAATAAAAAACAAAACTATGGGCGAGTCTTTTATGAAATTTTTTGAATCGTTTGGGAGCAGTTTATCTGAATCTCTTCCCGGCGTACTTGGAGCATTATTGCTCCTGATTGTTGGTTTTTTTGTAGCTGGGCTAGTAAGACGTTTGGTTTTAGCTCTTTTGAAAAGAACCAGCATTGATGAGAAGATTGGAAAAAGTATAAACCTTGATTTCCGATTAGACCGATTTGTTGCAAAACTTGTATACTATATCGTTTTGCTATTTTTCTTACTCCTTGTTTTAGAAAAATTAAACATTACTAGTGTCCTTGATCCAGTTAAGAACATGCTTAGTAAGTTTTTAGATTACATTCCAAATATTATTGGAGCTGGAATCATTGGATTTGTAGGTTACATCGTTGCCACTATTGTTAAAGAAGCTGTTGGCTTTTTTGCAGAAGGCATAGAAAACCTATCTAACCGTATTGGTTTGAATACCGAATTAGATTTAGTGAAGCTTTTAAAGCAGATCGTATTTCTAGTTGTTTTCATTCCTATTTTAATTTTAGCATTAGACAGCTTGAAGATGAGTGCCATCTCAGAACCAGCAGTCAATATGTTGAATCAAATGATGGCTGCTATTCCGAAAATCATCGGAGCGGGTATTATCATTGGTGTTTTCTACATCGTTGGAAAATATGTAACAGCTATTCTTACAGAGCTTTTAAGAAATGTAGGATTAGATAATTTTTCTTCAAAATTAGGCTTAAGCAGCATGATTGGAGAAAATGTTTCTTTATCTAAAGTTATTGGAAATGTTGCTTTTTTCTTCTTGATGTTTGGAGGTATTATCTCTGCCATGGAACGATTAGAAATGGATAGCATTAATGCTATTCTTAATGACTCCTTCCATATTGCCGGTAAGATTTTCTTTGGTCTGATTATCATGGTCATTGGAAACTGGTTGGCAAATGTTGCTTCTACTACTTTAAGTAAATCTGCAGATAATGCGGGAATGGCTACGCTTGCAAAAGTTGCTATTCTAGGTGTTTTTCTTGCTATGGCACTCAATACAATGGGTATCGGTAAAGAAATAGTAAACCTAGCATTTGGATTAACTTTAGGAGCAGTTGCTGTTGCTTTTGCTTTATCGTTTGGACTTGGTGGCCGAGAAGCTGCTGGGGAAACAATGTCTAGTTTTCTAAAGAAGTTTAGAAAAGACAAATAAACACAAACTTTTATAATACTCTGTATAACTCTATAACCAATTTTCCCAATCATACTCAAAATACAGAGTACCGTTCGGGGAGGAAGTAGATTCCTTTCTACTTCTTCCCCAGCGATAAAACATTTGTTATTCTGGCTGAATTAATTTCGGCTATTTCTAAAAAGGACAGAGCGGGGGCTCTTGTCCTTTTTCTTTTTTGCTAAAATCTTACATTTTCTTTTGCTGGACTTGACTCTCAAAGTTTAAAGGTTCTAATTGCAGGCTATTTTTTATTCACGAGGCAATGCTTGCCTGTTTAAAACCTTTAGATTATGATTTTAAAAGAGATCATTTCTGTTACGATTATTTTGTTTTCTATAATTGATATTATGGGAAACCTTCCTGTTGTAATTAGTCTAAAAGAACAGGGAAAAAAGATCGAACCAGGAAAAGCTACAACAGTAGCCGGATTACTAATGATTCTTTTTCTTTTTGGAGGAGAATCTATTTTACATCTTTTTGGTGTAGACGTTCAGTCTTTTGCAATAGCAGGGGCCATTATTATTTTCATCATTGGTATGGAAATGATTTTGGGAATCACCCTATTTAAAGAGTCTGAAGAAGATGGATCAGTAAATAGTTCTATCGTTCCACTGGCCTTTCCACTTATGGCGGGAGCAGGAACATTGACTACGATTCTGTCTTTAAAAGCGGAGTTTCAATCGATTAATATCGGTGCTGGAATTCTACTCAATTTATTGGTCATTTACCTCGTCCTAAAATCGTCTTCTTTTATTCAAAAAAAGATCGGAAAAAGCGGTGCTTCCATTTTACGTAAAGTATTTGGAATTATCCTTTTAGCAATCGCAATAAAATTAATTAAAGCGAATTTGGCGGTGTAAAGATGTTCGGTATTCGGTGCTCGGTGTTTGGTGTTCGATTGAACGAATGTCATATACCGTGCACCGATTTCTTACCTTAATCCTATTTCTTTTCTAAATTCGTAGGTCTTATTAAGTTGGGCGGTTAATAATTTTGATTCCCCATAATCCAGAGTCTGCTGGCCGTCTGAAAAGGCTTTCTCCGGGCATTGATGCACTTCCATGATAACAGCATCCGCTCCTGCCATAACACCGGCTAAGGCTACCGAATTAACAAATTTTCGAACTCCAATTCCATGAGAAGGATCAACAATCACTGGTAAGTGAGATTTTTCTTTTAAAATTGGGATAGCATTGATATCCAGCGTATTTCGATAGGCTTTTTCATAACTTCGAATCCCACGTTCACAAAGCATAATTCTTTCATTACCATTCGAAAAGATATATTCAGCAGCTTGCAAAAGCTCATCAATCGTTCCTGATATTCCGCGTTTTAGCATGACGGGTTTATCTACTTTTCCTAAAGCATCTAAAAGGTTGAAATTTTGAGAATTTCGAGCACCTACCTGAAAAATATCCACATAGTCCATCATGGCCTCTATCTGCTCTGTCATCATTACTTCAGTGATGATTTTCAAACCAGCTGCTTTTGCATGGGCATGCCATAGTTTAAGGCCATCAATGCCTAATCCTCGAAAAGAATAAGGGGAGCTACGTGGTTTATAAACACCTCCTCTCATTATCTTTACACCATTTTCAACCAGATGATCTATCGTACTTTTGATTTGCTCTTCCGACTCAATTGAACAAGGTCCCGCCATAATCTGGAAATGACCACCTCCTATTTTCACATTATCTCCCAAATCAATATGCGTTTCTTTGACTTTCCATTTTCTGGAAACCAATTTATACGCATCACTCACCCGATGAATATCACTTATCCCCTCCATCGTTCCAATTTCCCGAATGTCGAAGTCTTTCTTCCCTACCCCAATTATATAGTCTGAAAATTGTGTGGAAACCTTGACGGATTTATAACTGATCGCTTTAAGCTTTTCTTGTAAGGCAGAAAATTGATGGTCAGAAATATTTTTTTCAAGTTGAATGATCATAATGAGATTTTAAACGAAAATAGTATTATAAAAAAAGAATACTA
>CAYXQH010000731.1:0-3261 GCA_964467425.1 uncultured Saprospiraceae bacterium | reverse complement strand
ATAAATTGGTCGGTTATCTCGGTTTTCTTCCGGATGACATTTTCAATAATGGCACTAAACTACATCTCGCTTGGATGAGCTGTATTTGGGTAGATCCAAATACTCGTGGAAAAGGTGTGGCGAAAAGCATGCTTAAAAAAGGTGTTGAAGTTTGGGAAAATAAATTATTAGCTACCGAATTTACCGCTCCAGCCAAAAAACTATATGACAAAATGGAACTCTTCGATGAGCTGACCAGTAATCATGGTTTGCGTTGTTATCTGCGGTTCAATTTGGCAAAACTACTTCCGGCTCGCCGACCAAAACTAAAAGCAATCACACCGCTTTTAAAAATCAGTGATTTTGTTTTCAACGTTTTCAATACGCTTCGTTTATCTTTTTATTCAAAAAAAATAGAAAGTACTTACGAGCTGACCGAATTGGAAACACTTGATGCTGAAAGCCTTCGTTTCATCCAATCAAAGAATGAGGCAGAGTTTTTAAACCGTGACCAGAAAGATATTAACTGGTTAATCAAAAATAGTTGGCTTGGAAACACAGCAGAAGATCAAGCCGATGCTAATCGATATCATTTCTCTGTTTTTACAAGACATTTTAAATTCACTATTTTAAAAATCAAAAAGGATACTGTTGTAAAAGCTGTGCTAATTTTAGCAGAACGGGAAGATGCGCTTAAGATTCCGTATTGCTGGCTTGATAAAGGAGAAGAAAAAATTGTAGTAAAATCGATTTGGAAATATATGCTGCAAAAAAGATTAAGTATGTTGACGGTTTATCAAAAGTCGCTAACGGCTATTTTTAAATCAAGCAGTACTCCCTTCTACCTCAAGCGCCCTTTTAGCCGACATTATTTAATTTCAAAAAACATTCCCAAGGAAAATATTCCTCCAACGGTTATTATTCAGGATGGTGATGGGGATTGTGCTTTTACTTAGTGGGGTTTATTTTTTTTAATACAATTTTCTTTTTGTCTTAGCACAAAAAGAAACAAAAAACCCAAGGCTGTTTACTTTTTAGTAAAAGGCCGACTCTTCTAACTTTTAGCGTCTGAAGCAATTTCAATGAAAAAACCTGATCAAAATTAAAAATAGCTGACGTAGCCGAAATGTGTTTTGGTATTTCTAAAGTCAACAGTGTTGTCTGATAAACGTCCGAGTGCCAGGCTAAATCCAAAAACACCGACGCCTGTTTCAAAGGTAATCCCAGCTCCAAAACCCAATGGCTTTTGCGTCGTATCCATGTTTACTGTTTTGTTTTGAACTAAGCCATAATCACCAAAGGTGTAGAGGTAGGAATTTTGCCCGAGTAAGAGTCGATACTCCAAAGTGAACACTGTATAACGTGTAGCGAAAATACTTTCTTCATCATAGCCTCGCTGGATTTTATTTCCACCGATTCGAAATTGCTCATTTAGATAGATCGGATTCTCCGAAAATATTCCTCCAAATCGAACGCTTCCTTTTATTACGCTATTTGAAAAAACAGGAACATAGCCCTCCAAGGTTGAGGAGAATTTATATTGAAAGGTATTCAAATTTAACGTATCATAGAGACTTCCAAATTGAAATTGAGGATCATCTGGATCTTGTAAATCCAGAATCGTATTATTTTTTCGAATTTCTTTAATCCCTGCACCTCCGCGTAGCAAAGCGGACCATCCTTTCCGAGGATTAAAGCGATAATCCAGTTTTTGAAAATTATATTCTACTCCAAACGTTGAATTACTCACATCAAGGCTTGTTGGCAAACGACGACTTTGCAAGAGTAAATCTTCATTGACATCCAAAATATTGGTTGCTGTTCGGTTCCAAAAAACCTTGAGATAATTCCCTCCTTCTAAAAGATATTGAACCCCAAAATCAGAGATCACATCAATGTAAGAAGTATCACGTTTGTACAAATCAAATTTCGCATCGACACCAAAAGGAAGATCAAAGATAAAGGGGTAAGAAAATTGCACTTCCAGGTCTTGTGTCTGTGGTCGTAATTGTTCGAATTCTAAATAAATGCGTTCTCCTAAACCAAATTGATTATGCATATCCGCTTCAAAAGTTGCTGTAAACTGGAATCGTCGAATTGCAGGATTAGGACCAACAGCCGCATTACTTGTTGGCAAAAATCCAAAAATAAAATCAAAGCGACTGGCTTTCTTTGGATCGATAAAGGCGTTGACTGTTGCTTTTTCTCCTGCAAATGTAATCGTCGCATTACTCTTTTCATTTAGAAAAGGAAGTTCTTTAATTCGATTTCGAATCTTCAAAACCTGGGCTTTACTATAAGGCTCCCCTTTTCTGATCCCCATATAGTTTTGAAGGTAGGTTTGTGAAATTTTCGCATTGCCAATGATATTGATTTCCTCAAAAAAGGTCAACTGATTTTTATCCATCATTAAGGTCGCAGTTATTTTTCCATCATCAATCAACAAACTATCCAGCCAAACTGATGCAAAGGGGTAACCATTGTTTTCGGCATATTCTAAGAGCGACTCTTGTAACTTTACCAGATCTTTATAATAAAATGGTTTATCCTCATATACACGTTGCCGAAATCCTACTTTGCTTAAAAAAGCATCGTCTACATTTCCATTTTTGAGTCTTGCCCATTCGTAAAGCTTTCCGACACGGAGCTGTGCTGTATAGATGGAATCTTTCTTCTCCAGTTGATCAACAGAGGCTTCGAGGTAGGCATTATCCTGAAACTGTCGCAATACTTTTTGAAGTTCTTTAATGACCGAAAGAGAATCGGGGTGGGTTTCTTGAAATTTTATTTTTTTTGTAAGAACACTACTTTCTGTATCTGGGCTTTCTATTTTTAATAAAAAACTTTTTTGTGCTGGCACATTTAAGACCAACAACAATAGCGGGATGATAGATTTGATTACTTTTGTAGTGATTTTCTTCAAAGTTATTTTTAAGTGTGACGCTATTTATGGGTTAACTCTGAAACGGACATCCATAAGATTGTTTTAAAATGAGTAAATCTAAACGTTAACCAACTCCGTGACTCTGCGGTTTTATTTTAAACACAGAGGCACAAAGATTCATAAAACTGCTTTAAAATGAACAAAATCAAAACACTAATCTTACTCTGTGACTCTGTGGTTTTAATTTTATCACAGAGCCACAAAGAAACACTAGCTTTAAATATAACGTTATTTAAACGAATTTAATATACAATCGTTTCGTCATAAATGTCCGGAATTTATCTACATATCCCTTTTTGTAAACAAGCTTGTCATTATTGCAATTTTCATTTTTCAAC
>CAYXQH010000730.1:0-3263 GCA_964467425.1 uncultured Saprospiraceae bacterium | reverse complement strand
CTCAGGAGGGAGCAAGATGCAGGAAGATTAAACAAACATACTATGAGAAAACTCCTGCAATATATAACTGTTTTTAATAATATAAAAACATCATTTATGTAAAGGAAAACAAATATGTATAAGTGGTAATATTTAACTAGAATACGGTAATCAGCCGATTATATAGAAAAGACTAGGGAAAGCAAAAGAATTAAAATTCACCTAGTTGAATGGGCTTTTGAATGATTTCTAAGGGGATTAAAACCTCAACTCTTGTCCCTGAAGCCATTTTAGTGACTTTATCAACAAGATCGATCGTTTTCACGAATACGCCCTTATTTTTCGTCTTATTCAGGATTTCGAGGCGTTGTTCGGTAATTCGTGTGCCTTTAGAGACATGATTTATATGATAGTTATCTTTTTCTTGTTGTTTCCGAACTAGTTCACGCCCTACCCCATTATCCTCAATGACACATAATATGGTATTTTCATTAGCCAAACTAAAATCAATCTTAAGCATTCCGTCTTCTTTTAAGCGAAGACCATGCTCTATGGCATTTTCGACATAAGGCTGTACAATCATTGTGGGAACCCCCATGATGTCTTCCTCAATGTCATCACCTAAGGTGATTTTATAGGTCAATTTATCTTTGAACCGAAGTTTTTGATTGATAAACAGGTAATTCGTTAAAAACTCAATCTCTTTTTCAAGGGTAATCACCTCCATATCCGAATAATCCAGGCTTTGCCGCATCAAGCGAGAAAACTTAGCCAGATAATTAGATGCATCATCTAATTCTTTTGAGGTAATACATTTTTGAATAGAGTTCAGCGAATTGAACATAAAATGCGGATTCATCTGCGATCGCAGTGCCTTGAGCTGTAATCTAACTGCCTGAAGCTTAAGTAGTTCTGCCTCCTGTTTTTTCTTTTCAGCTTCGTATTTATACTCCAATTCCATCAATTGCTGCTTCTTGGTTTGCTCCAAATGGATCTCCTGAAACTTAATATGCAATTGCAGGTATTCGTAAGCTTCCCTATAATTTCCTAAAGACTCTTTATAAATCGCTACCTCATTACAAACTTTGGATAATTGCTTTTTATCTTTTACCTCTTGGGCATAATTGATGGCGTTAGCATAGTGCTTATCAACTTTAGAGTGTTTCTCTTTTGCCGCATAGAGTTGTGCCTTTTTTGATTCTATGATCGATAAATGGATCAAACTAGGCTCATCTGTTTTATCATAAATCTGTTCTGAGCGTCTGTATAGCTTCAAAGCTTCATCATACTCCCCTTTTCTAAAATAACAGGAACCAAGGTTCGTCATAGCACCTGCACGAGCATCCAAGCTAATATCATCTCTAGCTTCAATCGCTTTTCGAAAAAAGGATTCCGCAGCAACATCGTCGCCTTTCCGCATATAAGCCTGTCCAGTATTGAGATAATGCCATGAAATTCTGGAGCGCATTTTTAAAAATTCACAAATATCTACTGCTTCCTGAAAAACTTTTATACTCTTGCTGACATCATCTGTATGCTCATATATTCGACCTAAAGAGCTCAGAATCAAGGTTCTAAAATAGAAATCCTTCAAAAGCCTCCTTGGCAACATTCTAATTCTTTTATCAGCTTCCAAAAAGAGTTCTGTAGCTTTTGGATAGTTGAGGTACTTGTGATTCAAAAAACCCTGACGCCCTAAATGCCAGGCTTCTAATTGGGGATCCGGAAAGTTTTTCAAATATTTTTCAGCTTTCTCTAAATACTCTGTCGCCTCTACCAGCTTATTCAAATTCATCAAAGTACCCGCATATTCGATATAGCCTTCAATCAGTTGTTTTGTATCTCCACGTTCTTCCAATAACTCAATGGCGTTTTTGAATTGAATCTCCGAAAGGTTGAAATTATAATGCTGATTTTCAACAACTGCATTATTCAAGTGGTAGGATAATCTAAAATCCGGATAGTCATTCTTAAGCAGCAATTCATCCTGCTCATCCAGAAATTTTCGAGCTTTTTTAACATTAATATAGGCATAAGCACCTGCTAATCGATTCAAAAGCTCTATACGCTGATAAGGGTCAGTAACCCTCGTCAGGCGAGATTCGAGACTTTCTAATTTGGATAAAGATGATGCTAAATGATCCATTACAAGTTTAAATATATAAAAAAAGGCTACATTTAAAAAAATGCAGCCTCTTTATAAAGAGTTAACTTTTATATTTTTATTGCGGACAATCGTCAGTTATACCGCTATTATCGTCGTTTGAATTATGATTACTGGTTCCTCCAATAAACTTAGAAAGATCTTTAAGCAAGCTAGTTCTTAAGCCTGGGAGCATACTGGTCAGTTTGCTCTGATCTTTATTTTTATCTCTTTTTCCCATAGTAATAGGTTTTAGAAATTTTAATTAATTCGGTTTTGGAAAAAATGTTGTTTGTTTAAATCTCAATAAAAATACAAAGAATCTAGGTTTCATACAACAATACCTCTGCAAAAGGCGTCTAAAAATAGGTCAAAAATTAATGACTTAACACTATATTAAAGTCAATTAAAATTCATAAAGACCTATTAATCAGCTAATTAAAAAACAAAAGCAGGATTAAAAGTTAATCGCTAAATTTTCAATAATTGCTACTGATTCCCTAAATCCCATCCTGTAATTCATTGATTCTCAGCATAAAAGCGGGTCTCCTTCGTCTGGAAACTTCAATTTTCTTTTCATCGTCCATAATTAAATATCCTCCATCACCTTTTATAAATTTTCGCATATAGTTCAAATTTATCAGGTGGCTCTTATGAACTCTATAAAAATTGACGCTTGATAATAATTCTTCGTATGATTTAATTGTTCTGGAAGCAGTAATTTTTTCACCTGTTCTCAAGTGAATATGTGTGTAGTTATCTTCTGCTTCACATCGAACGATATCTTTAATGTTGATAAAATAGATTCCATCCAGAGCCGAAATACTCATTTTTTCAAAGGCGTTTGGATGATTATTGGAAAAATATTTTTGCTCAAAAACCTCCATTCGTTCTTTCACCTTATTAGAATTTCCAGGCCGAATTTTACTAACTGCCTTCACTAAATGCTCCGAATCGATAGGCTTCAAAATATAATCTATTGCACTATACTGAAAGGCTTCTACGGCGTATTGATCATAAGCTGTTACAAAAATAATATCGAAAGTTGCTTCGCCATTAAGGTCTTTTAGCATTTGAAAAACGAGCCCATCGGCAAGGTGAATATCCAGGAAAGCAACATCAGGTTTTATTCTGGTATTTT
>CAYXQH010000729.1:0-3265 GCA_964467425.1 uncultured Saprospiraceae bacterium | reverse complement strand
ACTATAGAATCACAACCATTGGATGCACTATTAAAAATAGTTTCTGTTCCTGTAGCATTAGAGAAATCATATTTGACATTATTGACAAGAATAGAATCTGTTTCGCATAAAGTCATTTCAAGCTGATTAACCGGAGGCGTAAGATAATTTAAGTCAATAATGACAATAGAATCACAGCCATTAGCAGAACCTGCGAGAAAAAATTCTGAACCGGAAAGGTTGTTTTCGTTATATACCGTATTATTTACAATGACACTATCTCCAGGACATAAGTTGGGGTTGAGTGTAAATTGCACTTCATTATTGAAAGTAAGTTCAACAATGATGACGGAGTCACAACCATTTGCTCCGGACATTATTTCTAGACCACTAGGATTATCGATATTGTACGATTGATTATTTACCATAATCTCGTCACTTTCGCAAAGCACGTCATCAAGTACAGTGGGAAGAATTGGAATATAAACCAGCGAAACAATAACGATAGAATCACAGCCATCGACGGAGGCGTTTTCTAAAATTTCTGTTCCAGATGGATTACTTTGGTTATAGGTGATCCCGTTAATGATGATACTATCACCAGGACAAAGTAAGTCAGAATAAATAGTTGGGGTAGGGGAATAAAAAGTTAAATCAATATTGACTAATGAATCACAACCGTTTGCTGCTTGATTTTCGAAATACTGAATCCCGGTCGGATTATTTTGATTATAAACAACGCCATTTATAACGACACTATCTCCTTGACAAAGTGTGGGATTTAAAAGCCCTTCTGCTGCGGGGATAAACGTCAAATCAATAACGATGAGTGAATCGCATCCATTTACTGTACCATTTTCAACGGTCTCTAACCCAGAAGGATTGTTTTGATTATAGAAGTTGCCGTTAATTACCATCCCTTGTTCTTCACAAAGCGTTTCTGTTATAATATTCGGGGTATGAGGGAAATAATTTATGTCAACAAAAATTGTGGAGTCACATCCATTTGCAGTTTGCATGACTTCCGTTCCAGTTGTACTAAATACATCATAGGTGACATTATTGATAATAAAACTAGAATCAGGACAAACCCATGGATCAAAAGTGATAAATATTTCATTGGAGAATTCAAGATCGATGGAGATGATGGAATCACAACCGTTACTACTTGCATTCGGTAAAACTTCAAGCCCGGTTGGATTAGCTTCATTATAAATCACATTATTGACAACGATAGAATCACCAGAACATAAGTCGAGATTTATTTCCTCTGTCCCTAACTGAAGTAGATCAAAGTTAACATAGATAATAGAATCACATCCGGTAATTGAACTGGCGAAAATCTCTGTACCTATCAGGTTGGATTGATTATAAATAGTCCCGTTTATATCTACAGAATCGCCAGCACAAAGGGCTCCAAAAAAAGCAGTTTCGTCAATAACATGAAAAGACAGATTGATATTCACTGTAGAGTCACAACCACTAGTACTACCTCCAGGAATCATCTCCTCCCCAGCAGGATTGTCTTCGTTATAGGTGGTGCCATTTACAATGATAGAATCTCCAGGACAAAAAGTAGAGGTGATGAATTCAGTAATTTCTGAATTAAAAGTCAAGTTGACAAAGACGACTGAATCACACTGGTTAGCGTTGCCACTTGGAAACATTTCTAAGCCAGAAGGGTTTGCCTGATTGTAAACGGTATTATTCACAATCACACTATCTCCAAAGCAAAGGTTGTCTTCATAAGTGCCTTCTGATGGGCCATAAAAACTTAAACTAACCTCAACGATAGAATCACATCCGTTTTGAGCAATCCCTCCAAGATTAACCGTGCCTGAAGGATTCGCTTCGTTGAATGTTTCTCCACCAAAATTTAAATCACCTCCTTCACATACCGTTGGGTTATAAGTACCGCTGGCAGGATTGTGGAATAACACTTCAATAAAAATAGTGGAATCACAACCTGTTCCTGTTGCATTATTTAAAATGACCGATCCTGAAGGACTCGTCTGACTATAAAAAATACCAAAAAGCTCGATGCTATCTCCAGAGCAAATAGTAGGACTCAAATTGCCTGCTGCGGCTTCGGAGTAAAAAGAAAGATCAACTTCTACAATTGAATCACAACCATATTGATCAGGCATCGGAAGTAATTCCGTGCCACTTGGATTATTTTCATTATAAACTGTTCCGTTTACAGTGATGCTGTCCGTATTACAAATCACATCATTTAGCTCGACGATATTTGCTTCCCGAAAAGTCAAAATGATTTCTATAATAGAATCACAACCGTATTGATCCTGTCCACTTAATAATTCAAAACCATCAGGGTTGGCTTCGTTATAAGTTATATTATTAAATTCCATCTCTTCACCGGAACAAAGTGTATCCGATATTTCATACACACTTACACCACAAATGATATTTATGGTGACTGGTCGAGTATGGAGGGTTAATAATGGAGCATTTGGATTAGTCACTTGCGCTCGGTAAACACCAGCATCACTCCAGTCAACCGGAGAGAATAATAGTTTGTTCGAATTAGTAGGTGCGCCAAAAGGAACTCCATCTTTATACCATTGATATGAATTGTCCACTATTCCGCTATCAAAACCTAAATCATAGGTATAGCTTGATCCGGTTTGGAGAGTAAGAGAAAGAGCCTGGTTGACAGAATCTTGCGGAAAATAATTTGTTCCTATCGCATTGAGATTATTTAAAACGATATCATCGAAGGTTAGATTATTATTATAAAGCCTAAATTTATTCGGCTGAAGATTTGTGCTACTCAAATCCGGAATACTATCAATCTGATTATTGAAAAGATCGAATTTGAAAAGATTCATTAAGTTTAAGAAGGAGTTTGGAACTGCACCAACGAGGTTGTTATTGTCAATATACAGTGTATGCATAACAGATAGATTTCCTAGCTCTTCTGGTATCGTTCCTGTAAAATCATTATCATCTAAAAAGCATAATTCCAATTCCGACAGGCTTCCTATTTCTGGTGGAATAGAACCACTTAAATTATTATTATCTATTTGCAATTCTTCTAATCTGGCAAAGTCTCCGATTTCTGGAGGAAGCATACCGATTAGGTTATTATTATCTATCGTTATCCGGACGACATATCCATCATTATCTAACTCTACTCCAGTCCATGGAGTACATACTGGCAAATTTAAATTCCAGGTGTTAGACCATCCAGGACCTTGTGTTGCATTGAAAATAGCGACCAGAGCAAGCGAATCAGTTGTTTGACAAGGATTAGGACAAGTGAGTG
>CAYXQH010000728.1:0-3273 GCA_964467425.1 uncultured Saprospiraceae bacterium | reverse complement strand
TTTTCCGAAACGCTAAACACAAAAATAACTGATTTAGCCATTGTCTCCGAATCAGAACGCGTACAATTATTAGAATCGTTTAATGCTACGGAGGTTTCCTATCCGAAGGAGCGAACGGTTCTTGATTTTTTCTTTGATACGCTAACAAAAACACCATCAGCAGTAGCGCTTGCTTTTGAAGAAAGGTCTCTTACTTTTTCAGAACTAGATAAAAAATCGAATCAATTAGCACATCACTTATTCTCAAAAGGCTTAGGCAAAGGAAGTTTGATTCCTTTATGTATAGATCGCTCTCCGGAAATGTTGGTCGGGATATTAGGGATCATAAAAACAGGTGGCGCCTATGTACCTATTGGAACAGATTATCCTGAAGAACGCATCAATTTTATATTAGAAGAAATAGAGGCGAAAGTCATACTGAGCACTTCTGATGTTCTGGAAAAATACGAGCTGGGTAAAGGAGTAGAAAGGCTCGATTTATTAAAAGAATCCTCCTATTCAGAAAAGGCTTCGAATCCGCAAATAAAACTGGACCCTGAAGATATAGCATATGTTATCTATACCTCGGGAACCACAGGTAGACCCAAAGGAGTGCTTAATGCACACTCCGGTTTATTGAATCGTTTGTTATGGATGCAGGATGATTTATCTATAAATGAGAAATCGGTACTCCTTCAAAAAACACCTTATACTTTTGACGTATCTGTATGGGAATTATTAATGCCTTTGGTGACCGGAAGTAAATTGATAATGGCAAAACCGGAAGGTCATAAAGATCCCTTCTATTTACAAGAGTTATTAAAAAGAGAAAGTGTTACCATCATACATTTTGTTCCTTCGATGCTTTCGGCATTTATGGAGAGCCTTGGGGATTCGGAATTCCCGGCCTTATGTCATGTAGTGTGTAGCGGCGAAGCATTATCGCCACATGCAGTTACAGCGTTTAAAACAAAACTGCCATCGCAAAGAATACATAACTATTACGGACCGACAGAAGCAGCTATAGATGTAACAGCAATTGACTTAACGGAACAAGATACCTCAACCCAGGTGAGTATCGGATATCCTGTAGCAAATACTCAGATTTATATCGTGGATAGTGCTTTACATCCAGAACCAATCGGCGTGTATGGAGAATTATTAATAGGAGGGATACAAGTATCAAAGGGATATTTGAATCGGGAAGAGTTAACGTCCTCGAAGTTTATAGAGAGTCCCTTTAAGAAGGGCGAAGTCCTTTATCGAACAGGAGATTTGGCCTGTTGGAATAGAGATGGAAGTATTGGGTTTAAGGGTAGAAAGGATGATCAGGTGAAGATACGAGGCTATCGAATAGAGTTGGGAGAAATAGAACAAGTGTTATTAAAGCGAGCAGAAATTACAAGTGCAGTAGTAGTGCTAAACAAGGCAGAAGGTGGTGATAAACTGGTCGCCTATTTAGTATCCTTCGAGGAGATAGACCGTAAGGCGATCCAACAAGATTTAATGAGAGCGTTACCGGATTATATGGTGCCCAATCTATATATGCAGATTGATGAAGTACCATTGAACTCGAATGGAAAAGTAGATAAGAAGCAGCTTCCCTTACCGAATGGTCTGGCGATAATTAAAGAAAAATATTTGGCGCCTAAAACAATTGAAGAAAAACTGTTAGTAGAAATAATTGAAAAAGTCTTAAAAAGAGATCAGATAGGAATCAAGGATAACTTTTATAATATGGGAGGAGATTCCATCAAGTCTATCCAGATTGTCTCGAAGTTAAGGCAACATGGTTACAGTTTAAAAGTAGAAGAAATTCTAAGAAATCCAATACTTGAAGATGTAGCGAGACTAGTGAAAAGGAATCACAGAGAAATAGATCAATCATTAGTGGAAGGATTTGTGGACTTAAGTCCAATCCAAAGAAAATTCTTTTCGGAAGCGAAAGTTCCTCATCATTTTAACCAATCGGTTGTATTAAAATGTAAGGAAGCGATTGGTATAGAAAATTTAGAAAAAGCTTTGCGGGATGTAACGATTCATCATGATGCTTTACGAATGCGTTTTCATAAAGAAGCATCCTCGGAATGGAAACAATACAATGCCAATGACACCTCAAAAAACTATGAAGTAAGCGTTCATGATTTAACAAAAACTGAAAATGCGTTTGAAGAGATGGCTCGATTGGGAGAAAGCCTTCAAGCAAGTTTTGATTTACAAAACGGACCATTATGTAAAGCAGGAATCGTTCAATTAGATGATGGAGACAGATTGATTTTAATCGTCCATCACCTGGTAATAGATGGTGTTTCCTGGCGAATATTTCTGGAAGATCTGCTTGCGCTCTATACCAGTTATCAAAAAGAAGAACCGGTTTCATTACCTCTGAAAACGGACTCTTTTCAACGCTGGTCATTTTTACAAAACCAATATGCGGAAAGCCAAAAGCTTGCAAAAGAGCAGGTATACTGGGAAAGGGAATGTAGTAAAGAAGTTCCGGATTTTTATGTTGAGTATGAAGAAGGATCAAAAGAGGCATCAGAGAAAAAAGTAGCATCAATAATATTAAACGAATCCATAACCCGGGCATTGAAGACGAAAGTTCATAATGTGTATCATACGGAAATGAACGATATGCTGATAACCTGTTTAGGGCTGGCGTTAAAAGAAGTATTTGGACAGGAGAAATGCATCATCGAAATGGAAGGCCATGGGAGAGAAGATATTATAGATGAGGTGGATCATAGTAGAACGATAGGATGGTTTACGACGATGTTTCCTTATATACTGGAAGTTCCTTATTCTGAAAGGCAACGACAATTGGTTCAGGTAAAAGAGAGTTTAAGAAAAATACCGAATAAAGGTATTGGTTATGGAATATTGAAATATTTATCTGCGGCCTCTTTACCGGCAATAAAGTCAGCGATCCTGTTTAATTATTTAGGAGATTTTGGTGAAAGTGCAGGGGATGAATCTGCATCAATTTTTGAATATACAAGTGAATATGCAGGGAACAGCATGCATTCTGAAAATGAATGGGATGTTTATTTAGATGTCTCCGGGATAATTGTTGCAGAACAATTGCAACTTTCGATAGGATATCATTCAAACCATTATTCACATCAAAAAATAAATGAACTGCTGGCGTCATATAAAAATCACCTGACGAAATTAGTAGAAGAATTAATGGTGGAAGGAAAACAATATCTGACCCCTTCTGATTTAACCTATACGGGACTTTCTTATGATAACTTAAATACGCTGAACGCCGATTCGAATATAGAAGATGTCTAT
>CAYXQH010000727.1:0-3277 GCA_964467425.1 uncultured Saprospiraceae bacterium | reverse complement strand
TTCAGGGCACACCAGAAAAAGAAGTGGAGCTAACGAATCGCTATCAAGCATTGACCAAACATGTTCCTTTACTAATTTCAATGGATGCGGAATGGGGGGTCGGGATGCGCTTTAAAGAAGCGACGATCAATTTTCCAAGAGCATTAATGCTCGGAGCGATTCAGGATAATCGCCTGTTATATGATATGGGAAAAGAAGTAGCGAGACAGTGTAAACGAATTGGAGTACATGTCAATTTTGCACCAGTAGTAGATGTAAATAATAATAGTGAAAACCCGGTGATTAATACACGGTCTTTTGGTGAAGATCGCTATAATGTTGCAGTCAAAGGTTATATGTATATGCGAGGAATGCAGGATAATGGAATTATGGCTTGCGCCAAACATTTCCCCGGACATGGAGATACCAATGTTGACTCGCATCATGATCTCCCAGTGATCCCTCATAATAGAAATAGACTGGACAGTATCGAAATGTTTCCTTTTCGTTTGTTAGCACAACACGGCATCCAAAGCATGATGGTTGCTCACCTTCAGGTGCCAGCTATCGAAAATGCGGCCAATACACCTACCTCACTTTCAGGAAATGTAGTGTCAAATATTCTTAAAGATAAAATTGGTTTCGACGGTTTGATTTTTACAGATGCTTTAGGAATGAAAGGAGTTGCAAAACATTATAATAAAGGAGAAATAGAAGCGAAAGCTTTAGAAGCTGGGAATGATGTTCTTGTTTTACCTCAAGATGTTCCAGCAGCTTTTAAAGAAATTAACCGATACATCAAGGAAGGTAAATTATCTATCAATGAGATCAATAAACGCGTGAAAAAAGTGCTTCGTGCAAAATATCGTTTAGGTTTAAACGAGTTTGTGCCGTTAAAACGAACCGGAGTAAGCGCAGATATCAATAATGCCAAAGCGATGGTGCTGAAAAGAAAGCTCATCAAAAATGCCTTGACACTTGTTAGAAACAAAGAAGGTATGATTCCCTTTCAAAAAATTGATCAACAAAAATTTGCTTCTTTGAGTATAGGGTCTACTAATCGAACGAAGTTCCAGCAAACGCTAAATCTTTATAATAAAATCACACACCATAATGTTGGCAAAGAAATCTCCAATTCAAAAAGCAAGCAATTAATTACCCAGTTGAAAAAATATGATGTGGTTATGGTTAGCTTGCATGACATGAGTCAATATGCTAGCAAGGGCTTCGGGTTGAGTTCAAGTACGAAAAAATTTATTGATGCATTAAGAAAAGAAACGAAAGTGGTGCTTACCGTTTTTGGAAACCCTTACTCCTTAAAATACTTTGATCAGGTGGATTGGGTTTTAGCAGCTTATAATGATGATGTAGATACAGAGGATTTGGCAGCGCAAGCCTTATTTGGTGTTTTCGGACTTAGCGGAAAATTACCGGTTACCGCATCTTCGAGAAGTAAGTTCAACGATGGCGAGGTGACCACCAAAATTTTTAGAATGGGTTATACCATTCCTGAAGAAGTAGGCTTGGATTCAAAAGTACTGACAAAGATCGATCGGATTGCGGAAGAAGCTATTTTAAAAAAAGCTACCCCGGGTTGTGTGGTGTTGGTTGCTAAAGACGGGCAAGTCGTTTTTAATAAAGCCTATGGACATCATACGTATAAAAAACTTCAACGTACCAGTACAACGGATATTTTCGATTTGGCTTCTATTACAAAAATTGCAGCATCGACTGTTTCTGTTATGAAATTGCATGATGAAGGAAAGTTGAGTGTTTATGAAACTGTGGACAAATACCTTCCTCCAGCGAGAGGGACCAATAAAGTGGGAATCGTAGTACAGGATATGATGGCACACCGAGCCAGACTCACGGCCTGGATTCCTTTTTATCAGGAAACCGTTACGAAAAGTAAGCGTAATCCTCGGCCAATGACAAAGTTTTATGCGAAGAAACAAACCGATAGATTTAGTATTCCGGTGACGGAAAAATTGTTTATGCGCAATGATTATGTTAGCGAAATAAAAGATCAAATCTACAAGTCAGATCTTCGAACAAATCCTGGCTATAAATATAGCGACCTGGCTTTTTATATGGTAAGCGATATGGTTCACTTTAAATCTGGAACCGCTATTGACCGATATGTATTGAAAAATTTTTACAATAAACTAGGGCTAACTTCAGCAGGATATAAACCTTGGCTGAGACATTCTTTAACAAAAGTAGTTCCTACCGAAGAAGATCGCTATTTTCGCAGACAGAAAGTACATGGCTATGTACATGATATGGGCGCTGCGATGTTAGGTGGCGTAGCAGGGCATGCCGGGCTTTTTACAAATGCGAATGATTTAGCCGTGATTATGCAAATGGTTTTAAATGGCGGATACTATGGAGGAGAACGTTTTTTTTCAGAGTCAACAGCTATGGCCTTCACTAGCCGACATCCCGATTGTACGCGGCGCGGAATCGGATTTGATATGAAAGAATTAGACCCTGCGAAAAGCCAAAATGTTTGTGCAGAAGCATCAGCAAACACCTATGGGCACCTTGGGTTTACAGGGACTTGCACCTGGGTTGACCCAGATCATAATCTTATTTATGTCTTTCTTTCGAACAGAACGTATCCTTCTATGAATAACTATAAATTAAGTAAAGATGATTATCGTCCCCGTATACAATCTGTGATCTATGAAGCGTTAAATAAAAGTGGTCGTTAAGAATCTTACAGACTGAGAAAACTATTCATTATTAAAAAGGAAAATGAGTTTATCTTTAAAAATAGCCAAAAAGTATTTGTTTGCTAATAGTATTAGCGGTGTGATGTTGGTTATGGCGACAGGCTATATTTTCCTCTTACCCGTTTTGTTTATTCTGGGTATTTTTAGAATAATAGATTTTAAATCTATAAATGCGATCAATATTATCTCGGGGATTTCAGTGTTTGGAATTTCTTTAGGTACTGCGGCTTTGATTTTAGTGCTCTCTGTTTTTAATGGGTTTGAAGATTTGATCAGTGGCCTGTTTAGGTCGTTCAATCCTGATGTACAGATTACTGCGCTCAAAGGGAAAACCTTTAAAGTCGACGATACAATGATTGCTCAGTTGGAAGAAATTGATGGCGTTATTGCATTATCTCAAACAATTGAAGAAATTGCCTTTTTTGAATATAAAGGAAGTCGTGATTTTGGAACATTGAAAGGAGTGGATAAAAACTATGGAATGGTTACCGGGATCGATTCGACGATCAGAGAAGGACAATTATTGTTTCAGGCAAATGATAGAGAGTATGCTGTTTTAGGTG
>CAYXQH010000726.1:0-3279 GCA_964467425.1 uncultured Saprospiraceae bacterium | reverse complement strand
AAGGAAAATGGAAAATACGTAATCGAAGATTAGATGACCGATTATCCAATTGCTCAACGTGGACGGAGTTTGAAGCACTTCAAGAAATGAAAATCATTTTACTGGGTATTGGAAACACGGATGATTTCGTAGCTGAATTTGATGGCAAACCATTCGAAGGGAGAACCATTCGCTTGTTTAATCCAGCAACAAAATTGTGGAGTATGCACTGGACAGATAGCTCTTCAGGAGTTCTCCAACCTCCTACTGTAGGGTCTTTTGAAGATGGCATCGGAAAGTTTTATTGCAATGATATTTTTAAAGGACAAGAGATCATCGTTGAATTTTTATGGGACAAGACCGATGAGAACAATCCTATCTGGAGCCAGTCTTTTTCAGCGGACCAAGGAAAAACCTGGGAAGTCAATTGGTATATGTACATGAGTAGAAATGAAGGATAATTTTCCTCTTTGCAATACAATTTTGATCCAGATTTTTTCTTATTTTTAAATTAAATTAAAACATACGTGATGATACGATCTTACCTTTCCATTCTATTCGTCTTTTTCTCGCTACAGTTTTCCTTTACACAAAACAACCCTGCATTTAGCAGCATGGATGTTTTTGAATTGGAATGGGTCAGTGATCCTCAAGTTTCGCCGGATGGTGAACACATCGTCTATGAACGTAAAGGGATGGATATTATGGAAGATCGGCGTATTTCCAGAATATGGCTGATTAAAACAGACGGAACAGAACATCAGAAATTAACGAGCAATGATGTTGGTGAATCCAAACCTCGTTGGTCGCCGGATGGAAAGCGAATTGCTTTTGTTTCCAAAACGGATGAAGGTTCGGAGCTTTTTGTTTATTGGCTTGCGACAGGTAAAACCGCCCGGCTTTCTCAACTAGATAATTCTCCAGGCAATCTGAGTTGGTCACCGGATGGTAAACATATTGCTTTTACAAAATTCGTGAACGGATCAGAGCTTTCCCTGGTGAAAGGGCATAAAAAACCTAAAGGTGCTAAGTGGGCGGAAAAGCCCAGAGTGACCACTCGTTTCAAACATGAACGTGATGGTTCCGGAAAAATGAAACCGGGACATACTCATATTTTCATCATTCCGTCAGAAGGCGGAAGCGCACGTCAAATCACTAAAGGCAAATACAATCATGGTGCTCCAACCTGGTCTAAGGACGGACTCTTTTTATATTTTTCTTCTAATCTTATAAAAGACTGGGAGTACGATTTTCGAAATTCGGAAATCTACAAACTAGAGATTTCTACTAGAAAAATTGCAGCACTAACTAATCGAAAAGGTCCTGACCGAAGCTTGAGTCTTTCTCCTGACGGAAGACGAATTGCTTACATTGGCTATGATGATAAAACGCAAACGTACCAGACGAATAGACTTTATGTCATGGATACGGAAGGGCGAAATATTAAGGAATTAAAACTCAATCTTGATCGAAGTGTTTCGAATCCTGTTTGGTCAAATGATAGCAAAGGTATTTATTATCAGTACGATGATAAGGGCAATACAAAAATCGGTTATTTTGGTGCAAACGGAAAATCGACTAAGCTTGTTGATAATCTTGGAGGGACAACTGTCGCACGTCCTTATGGCGGCGGTTCGTTTACGGTTTCAGATAATGGCACCATTGCTTTTACACATACAACGCCTTACCATCCTTCTGAACTCGCCATTTATAAAGATGGAAAAACCAAGATGGTCATGTCCTTGAATGATGATATCCTCCCCTATCGAACCTTGGGTAAAGTTGAAGAAATCTGGTATAAGTCAACATTCGATGGTCGGGATATTCAAGGCTGGATTGTAAAACCGCCTTTTTTTGATGCAAATAAAAAGTATCCAATGATGGTTGAAAATCATGGTGGTCCCATTTCAAATTACGGGGATCGTTTTTCACCGGAAATTCAACTTTATGCCAGTGCTGGCTATGTTGTTTTTTATCCAAATCCAAGAGGAAGTACTGGCTATGGTGAAGAATTTGGAAACCTTTTATACCATAATTATCCGGGAGAAGATTATAATGATGTCATGGATGGTGTGGATGCTGTTTTGAAAAAAGGATACACGACGGAAGACAGTCTTTTTGTGACGGGTGGAAGTGCAGGTGGAATTATGACTGCCTGGATGATTGGAAAAAACAATCGTTTTCGATCTGCTGCTGTGATCAAACCCGTAATGAACTGGATTAGTAAAACCTTGACGGCTGATAATTATTACGGTTATGCTTATTCGCGTTATCCGGGTCAGCCTTGGGAAAATTTTGAAGATTACTGGAAATTTTCACCGATCTCTTTGGTTGGAAATATAGAAACACCAACCTTGGTCATGGTTGGATTGAGTGATTTGCGAACACCTTTATCAGAAGCCAAGCAATTATATCATGCTTTGAAATTAAGAAAGATTGATACGGCATTAGTTGAGATTCCAGGTGCTTCGCATCTTATTGCGAATCGCCCAAGCCAATTGATCACTAAAGTAGAACACATTATTGCTTGGTTCGAAAGGAGTCGATGATTTATCGCATCCGATATTCTTACTGGTTAGATTAGGTGATCTTCAATAGGTATTTCATAAGATTGATAGTATAGCTTTTCTTCCCATGTCGATACTTTTCGAATAATCAGGATGATTAAAACTAAGTTCAATAATGAAAGGCTATCACTTACTAAGTAAGCCTTAGTGGAATTCATAAATTCTTCTATAGTTTCCGCACGAAAAGTCATCCGGAAAGCTATTCTATCAATTATCTTTCCAAGGACCCAGACTCCCCACCATAAGCCAACCAATATTTTAGGTTCTTGAATAGGTGTGTTTATTCTGATTTGTGTTTGTTCCCAAATTTCAGCCATGATTTGATAAGGTCGAAACCAATTTAGAATCGGAACAAACCAGGCACCTGCGGCCCATCCTTCTGAATGTTGCAAGCGAATGCCTAATGAATGCAAATTAAAATAGGATCTTCTAAACCACATAATAAAAAATACAGCAGCAGCAATACCTGAAATACTCTGAACTATTCCTACAATCTGTTCTCTTAAATCATTTAGATTTCCTTCCTCTTCTGTAAATGTTGCCCTATTTAATAAATCATATTGCATGAATCCAGAAACAATAGCGAAAATCGTAATAAAAAACATCACATAAAAAACAAGTAGTATCCATTTTGCTCGCTCCTGATTATCTCTGATTTGCATTATGTATTAGTCTGTTAAAAGATTAGTTGCTGTTTTCTTTTACTAAAAATTTCCCGGCATACAATACGCGG
>CAYXQH010000725.1:0-3280 GCA_964467425.1 uncultured Saprospiraceae bacterium | reverse complement strand
ACCTTTATCCATTACTTCTGCTACTTTTAATCCATCACCATTATGGCTGTTATCATAAAACAAACCTAGACAAGCGGTTTGATCACCATTCTCTGCCCGATCCCAGAACCTTGCGCCGGTATGCGAAGCATTTAATTCGCCAAGCATCTCACTCAACATTTCAGCAAAGTCATGATTGTTGTTGATGTGCGGTAAAAAACGGGCGTATTCTTTTTTATAAAAATCCCATTTGACATCATGTAAGTCAACTTTATAAAACTTCTTTTCTACTTGTCGCCAGATATGCTCAAAAAGATATTCACGTTCTTTCGCTTCTGCTAAAACCATTTCGCCATTGACATTGACTGGCTTTTGTTTGCCATCTTCCACGCCGATTTTAGAAATTTTACCGCCAGAAAGAATAAATAAATTCTTATCCTTTTTGTCCGCTATAATTCCACCGCCACTACGACTATTTAGCTTCGCCAGGATTTTAGTTTCTCTCGTTCGAAGATCCGTTTTCCATAGATCATAGCCTTTTTCAAAACGAGCGAGGTAATACATTGCTTTTCCATCTTTAGAAACATAAGCATCCGAAAGAGAGGAAGAGTGAATAGTCAACTTAGAGATACGATCTTCAATATCTGCCAGTTCTATTTTGATCGGCTCAATTTTTTTGTCTTTATCTTCTTTTTCCTTTTCGTCCTTTTTGTCTTTATCGCCTTCACCTTTTTTATCTTTCTTTTCGTCTTCTTCTTTTTCTTTTAAAAGCTCGTATTCTTCTTCTGTTAGTGTAAATTTATCATAAGCGTCTTGCGTGAAAAACATTCCATAGGCATCAATCTGTCCACCCCAGCTACCATGGTTTTTCATACCATCTCTATCTGAAAACCAAAGCATCATTTTACCATCCATCATCCATTGAGGACTATAGGCGCCGTAACCACTTTTGCTCAAATCAATAATTTCTCCGCCTTGTGCACTTACTAAACCAGCTTGATCTGTCCATCTTTTAGTTGGAAGGAAGTTGACTAAAAACCATTTTCCATCCGGAGACCATTCATAGTGTTGGTCACCATCAGAATAAGAATATTGTTTTTCCTTTGCCATAATCTCCCGGACTTTTTTAGATTCGAGATTGATGACTTTAAGTGCAGTTCGTTCTTCTAAAAAAGCGACTTCTTTTCCATCTGGAGAATAGGAAGGTTGGAAGGTTTCTTTATCAGATTTTAAAATAACTTCTTCTTTAATTATAGTAGAAGTGAAAAAATATTTTTCTTCTTTTCGATCGATAGAAGATTGAAAAAGATTCCAACTACCATCACGTTCACTGGCATACAATATGGAACGTCCGTCCGGACTAAAGTCAACCGTTCTTTCCTGTTCAGGGGTTTGAGTAATCCGTTTCGTTGTTCCTTCTTTTACAGAACTCACGAAAACTTCTCCACGTACGATATAGGCAATTTCTTTTCCATTCGGAGAAAGGGACATATCGGTGACATCACCTTTTATTGGAACAATTCTTTCTTCATTGAAACGCTCATCCGCAGCGATCATAATGTTCACTTTAGTAGGAGTTGTCGTGCCAGCGTTCATCGTGTAAATTTCACCATTATAGCTAAAACATAATTTGTCTGCCTGGCTAGCTGATAAATATCTTATAGGGTGATTTTCGAATGTAGTAATTTGATTGGAATTGGCAGGATTGCTTAAATCCATTTTAAAAATATTAAACGACCCTTTTGCTTCCGATAAATAATAAATTGATTTTTGATCAGCTGTAAAAACCGGATTTCGGTCTTCTCCATTAAAAGAAGTAAGCATTTTATAATTACCAGTTGCGGTCTCGTAAGACCAGACATCTCTGGTAACAGAAGAGGTATGATGTTTTCTAAAAGAATCTTCATATCCTTTTCGATCATGAAAAACAATCATTGCCCCATCTTTTGAATATTTCGCGTTTTCAGCAGGTGTTGTTAGAACCTGATCGACTTTCCCTCCTTTAGCAGGCACCTGATATAATTCAGGGAGCACTCCAGAAGGAAACTGTTGATTTAATGCAGCATCTAGTCTGCTCGATGTAAAAATCACACCCGCATCATCGTGGGTGAAGTCAGAAGGATAATCACCAGCAGAATGGTAAGTTAGCCGATGTGCCTTTCCACCCGTAGCATTCATTACATAAACATCAAAATTTCCATACCTATTAGAAGAGAAGGCAATCTTTTTACCGTCATGCGACCAGACAGGCATATAATCATGCGCCTCATGTAAAGTAAGCGGAATCGCAGCACCTCCATTAGCATCCACTCGATACAAATCACCTTGATAGCTAAAAACAATAGTATTTCCATCAGGGGAAATCGTTGGATATCGCATCCAAAGGGGATTGTCTTGTGCTGGTAGAAAGCTGTAAAAACAGCATAAAACGAAGATTAGTGTGTGTAGTTTTTTCATTCTTGTCTTTTTTAGTTTTCTAAACGATTATGGCTCTAAGGTTCAAAAATAACCCATTAAATCTATCATTCTATCTATAAATGGAGGCTTATTATAGATAAACATGCCATTTTGATCGACATATTTAGGGTTGTTTTGTGCATTGTTAAGCTTTAAAGGCGATTTAAACTTGTTTATGTTAGTTTTATATGAATCTAATGTTAATTTATTGTAACTAAATAGGATAATATTTGCTATTTATGCTATTTATGCTATTTATGCTCACTTTTGATTAACATAAAGTTTACATTAAATTAACATTGAAAATAGAAGATCATGAAAAGTATCAAATTAATTATCGTTTTAGTAGCTATATATTTACCATTTTCAGGGTTTAGTCAAGATTCTTATTCTTACTCAGATGGTTATTCAAATGAAATAAACACATCTGTTAAAACCGTAAATAATAGCGAAGCTTTTGTAAAAACGCAGGAAAATAAGCTTAAAGAGCAAATCAATCATTTCTTAGCAGGCAATATTGAATATCCATATGATGCCAGAGAAAATGGCGAAGAGGGAGTCGTACGAGGTGTTATTATTCTCGATATACATAATAATACTGCTGTTCTTAAAACAGCTAAGGGAAACCTTCAGGTTTTGGCTACAGCCTTGATTCAAGCGTTTGAGAAACTAGATATTATGGACTTTGTACCTAATAATTACCAAGGAAAAACATCAATTCCAGTTAGAATTACCTTTGAATTAGAAGAATAAGATATAGAATCCTTGATTTTCAAGGTTTTGAATAAAAAATTAGTTTAAAAGAATCCCTGATAAGTCAATTGATTTATCAGGGATTCTTTTT
>CAYXQH010000724.1:0-3300 GCA_964467425.1 uncultured Saprospiraceae bacterium | reverse complement strand
AATGAAGGGAAAACACCATAAGTATTATTGTCTCCAAACTTAGTAGAACCATCCGCTCTCACGGTACCAGTAACAACAAATCTATCACCAATACCCAAAGAAGCTCTAGCAAAAAATGATTGTAACTCGTTGATAGGATCAGCAAATGAGAAAACTGAACGATTATCGTTGTTTGAATTTTGTAATACATTGGATAAGTCAAAACCATCCGTTACATCATCAAAACCAAATCCACCAAATCCGAATCCTCTAAAGTCGAATTTCTGGTACTCATATCCACCCAATAAATTAAGTGAAAGATTATCTGAAATTTCAGTATCGAAATTAAGCGTATGAGCATGTAATGCGGTTAACAATTGGTTGCTTGAGAATCCTGCAAATCCTAAACCTTCGATACCTTGAACGTTAATTGCTTTTCCAAGACTACCTCTTGTATTACCAGTACCATAATTAAGACCAAATCTATAACGGTAGGTTAAGTTATTAGTGATTTTTACAAAAGGAGAAATACTTCCTAAGATATTAGTCGTATTTGCAACTTCTGAATGTTCTGCTAATAATTGAAGTGGATTAATAGTGGTAGCACTAACGCCTGGGTTGTTTACACCAGTCGTAAATGCATCGCCCGTTAATAATGGAATAGTTGGATTCCATTGTAACGCCTGACCTACTAAGTTTCCAGTAAAACCAGCATCAGTTGAGATTGGAGCAACATTCTCCGTTGCATGAGAAGCAGTCATAAATACATCTATCCCTGCTCTATCATTAAAGAAATCAAAACTTGAATTCAAGGTTGCAGCATATCTTTCAATTCCAGTCTCTCTGATGATACCTTCAACATCTTGGTATCCTCCAGAAAACCTCACTCTGTAATCATCTCCACCAGTTCCTACTGAGAAATTATAATTTTGAGTAAGTCCTGTTTGAGTAATTGCATCAAATGCATCTTCAGATGCACCTCCATCTGAATTAGGGCCAGCAGCTCCAAAAGTGTTAAGTGCAGCGCGGTACTCATCGCCGTCCAAGATATCGTATTCTTGTAAGATGCTACTGGAACCAAATGTTGCATTAAAGTTTACATCCAATTCTCCCTTTCTTGCTTTTTTTGTTGTAATCAAGATAACACCATTTGATGCTCTTGAACCATAGATAGCAGAAGAAGAAGCATCTTTCAATACTTCAATAGAAGCAATATCACTTGGATTCAAGAAATTTAAAGGATTCGAATTTGCAATGTTTCCAATATCAGTTGATATCAAACTTGCTCTTGCAGTACGTCCATCCAATGGAACACCATCCACAACATATAATGGATTAGCACCTGCACGAATAGAGTTATTACCACGAATTTTCACAGTAGCTTCACCACCTGGCTGACCACTATTGTTGATAATATTGATACCAGGTACACGCCCTTGTAGCAATTGGTCAGCAGAAACAACAACACCTCGGTTGAAGTCTTCTTCTTTTAAAGAAGCAACTGAACCCGTTACATCACGTTTTTTGACTGTTCCATAACCAACGACAACGACTTCGTCTAAGAGAGCGCCAGCTCCTAAGGCGACATTCATGACATTTCCTGTAATAGTAACAGTCTGACTTTCATAACCAGTGTATGAAAATTCCAAAGAAGTCACATCTCCTGGTACTGTAACGCTATACTTACCGTCAAAGTCAGTGACCGTTCCTGTTGTGGTTGCTCCATTTACAATAACGGAGGCTCCAATTAATGGCTCATTGTTTTCAGCGTCTGTTACAACACCACTTACTGTTTTCTGTGCAAACGAATACAGAGAAAACGATAAGAAAAGAACCAAAGTAAAGGTAATTTTTGGTACGAGTTTTTTCATTTTAACGAAGTTAAATGTTTTTAAATAGTGAGAGAAAAATCACTTTTCCTTGTGAAAAGAAATTTTAATTTCGATTTGTTAAAGTAAACATAATTTAAATTCTTAAAAAAAATCACTATCGCCTTGATTTTTTTTTACGGTAATTACCGTAAACGTTTACGATAAGCTAAAAAGTAACTAACATTACAGTTCATTAAAAAAAATGGGAAATTTGATCAAAAGGACAAAACTTAAAGACATAGCTGAACAGCTTGGCGTTTCCATTACAACGGTATCTAGAGCACTTAATAATAAAGCAGATATCAATGAGCAAACGAAAAGAGAAATTTTAGAATTAGCCAACAAATTAGGATACCGCCCTAATTCTTTAGCTGTTTCCTTGAGAAGGAATAAAAACACTACTCTGGTAGGTGTCATTTTACCTATCATAAATCACTACTTTTTTTCTACAGTGCTAAAAGGGATAATGTCTAAAGCACATCTGAATAATTCTCTAATCATAGTTGGAGAGTCCTTACAAAACCCTCAAAAGGAAAAAGAGATACTTAACCAATTTATGGATCAAGGAGTAAGCGGGATTATTATATCCTCTTCAAACAATAGTAGCTTTGATGAAAACATTATTCCTTTATTACATAAAAGGATTCCTATTGTCATTATAGACAGAATGTACGATAATTATGAAGGTAATTATGTCCTAACTAATGATTTTGGCGGGGCATACAAAGCTGTTCAACATTTATTGGATAATGGCTATAAAAGGATAGCGCATATCGGGAGTACAGATGATATATCCATTGGCTTGGAAAGAAAGAGAGGCTATATTGCCGCATTAAATGACGCCGGTTTTACTTCAATAAATGAAGAATATGTCATCCTTAATGATATAGATAATCCTGATTTTGCTATAGAAAAAGGATTTAATGCAACAGCTGAACTTTTCAAATTAAAAAATCCCCCAGACGCGATCTTTGCGGTGACTGATGATTTGGCAATCGGAGTAATCGAATACGCGAGAGAAAATAACATTGCCATTCCCGATGAGTTAGGACTTGTGGGTTTTAGTAATTCGCAAATATCTAATTATGTTCGTCCCAGACTTTCAACTGTAGAGCAAAATGGTTTTGAAATGGGACAATTAGCTTTTGATTATTTTAAAAAAGCTTCGACTTCGAATGGAGCGGTTTTCCAGAAAGTTTTTGAATTAGATTTGATAATCAGAGAGTCTAGTGTTCGAAATCGATAGCATTGAGTTTAAAACTCTTCGAGTCCTTCCGACAAAAAGTTTCTCAATGGAACTTCCATCATCTTGCCAGAAGTCGCGAGCAATTCAATATATTTTTCAAAAATATCCAATTCTGTTTTTTGAATCAACAATAGTTTTTTGATAATACGCTCTTTTGTTTTTAATAAAACGGTAGGTTTAGTAATGCCTAGTTGGAGTAATTTT
>CAYXQH010000723.1:0-3302 GCA_964467425.1 uncultured Saprospiraceae bacterium | reverse complement strand
TTGATCCTAACCTACTTTCATACGATAATCAATACAATCCAGAAATGGGTTTTGACGAAACCTTGCTTTCTGGGGAGAATTTTTCTTCGAATAATATGAAAGCAATGGACGTAAATATTGGACTGGCTTATAATTTTGATCTTGATAGGGCTGTTCCGGTTGTTGGAGAAGTTGGCTTAGCTTTTTATCATGTCAATGAACCAGAAATGGTATCCTTTTCAGGAGAGACTTTTAATTTTCCTAGAAAATTAGTTTTACATGGGAAAGCCATGTTTCTATTAAGCGAGTCATTTGGAGTTGAACCTATGGTGATGGTTGCCAAACAAGCTACTGCAAGCGAATTTGTAGGTGGACTTAATTTTGGTTTTAATATGACTGATTCTACAGGTTTTAAATTAGGCCTTGCAAGTAGATATAAAGATGCAATTTTATTAAAAGCGCAGCTGATAAGAAAGCAGATGACTCTGGGAATAGGCTTTGATTATAATACCTCAAAACTTCAACAAGTAACAGGATTTAATAATGCTGTTGAAATTTCTATGATTTATACGATTCCTTTAAAAATTCAAAAACGATCCGTGAAAGATACGGATGGTGACGGGATTGTTGATCGTAGAGATAAATGTCCTAAAGTACCCGGCGTAAAAGCGCTGCAAGGGTGCCCGGAAGAAATGGCAGCAGTTAAGCCAGGACCAATCCCAGTTTTAGGGCAAGATTATGATAAAGATGGAATTTTGGATGATAATGATTTATGTCCTTATGAGTTTGGCTATGTTCAATTTCAGGGATGTAATGATCAGGATGCTGATGGCATCTGGGATCATATTGATGTATGTCCAGGCTTGCCAGGAAAAGTAGAAAACCAAGGTTGCCCTGTCAAAATTCCAGGGATTGATAGTGATAATGATGGTATACCAGATCGTTTTGATAAGTGTATTTATATCAAAGGAGTGGAAGAGTTTAACGGTTGCCCTGATACAGACGACGATGGCATTTCTGATTTAATGGATGATTGTCCATATGTAAAAGGAATTAGAGAGCTAAATGGATGTCCTGGTGAAGAACCACGCAGATCTGGTGTAAATCCAAGGAGAGAATTATCTATCGATATTGTAGAATTTGATACAGATAAATATAGGGTTAAGTCCAGATACCATTCCATGTTAAATCGAGTTGCCGAGATGCTAAGTACAGAGCGCCATTACCGATTGGTGATCGAAGGACATACAGATAATGAAGGAAACTCTTCTTATAATTTCCAATTGAGTCAACGACGATCAAATGCGGTACGAAACTATTTGATTGATCGTGGAGCTCCACCTGAAGCAATTGAGATTCATTATTTCGGTGAAACCAAGCCTAAAGATGCAAACGCAAATGAATACGGTAAGGCCAGAAATCGCCGAGCAGAGTTGATCTTGCTAGAAACCAAATAAAACTATTTATCATATTCCACAACTCAAATTCCAAATTCCAAAAGTGAAAACTGTTTGGGGTTTGGAATTTGTCTTTTATTATTTCGTCGAACTTTCTTTCTTATAATCGCGTATAAACTTACTTTTGTCGTAAATCCTTAAACTCAAATTAATGAAGGAAAAGAAAGTAAGCGAATCGAAAACGATCATGACAGAGATGATCATGCCGAATGATACGAATCCTCTGGGGAACTTAATGGGGGGCAACCTGATGCGATGGATGGATGTCGTAGGCGGAATATGCGCTGGAAAGCATTCTGAAGCGCATGTCGTTACTGCTTCAGTTGACCATGTCTCTTTTCAAAATCCTATACATGTAGGTGATGTAATCACTCTAGAAGCATCAGTTACAAGAGCTTTTAATACTTCAGTTGAAGTATACGTTGAGGTATTTGCTGCGGATATTAAAGGTGGATCCAGTCGTCGTAGCAATCATGCCTATTTTACCTTTGTTGCGGTAGATGATGAAAAAAGAAAGCCAATCCATGTTCCTAAACTACTTCCATTAACAAGAGAAGAGCAAGCTTTATATGAAAGTGCAGCGCGGAGAAGAGAACTAAGACTCGTGCTAAGTGGACGCTTGAAACCTGAAAATGCAGCAGAACTTAAATTGTTTTTTGCTTAACTAAGTAGGCAAAGTGTAGTGTAGTCCTGCATGGCATATAAAACATAACCATACTCTTACATGAAAAATAATACCCTTCTTCGGATCATTGGCATAGTGGCGCTTTACCTCGTTATCAAATTTTTAGGTGGCGAGATTGGACAAATAATTTTGAAACCTATTAATCTGTTTGTTACTTATCTACATGAATTTGGTCATGCTTTTGGTGCATTAATTACGGGAGGCGAGGTGGTTTCTTTAGTCGTAAATGAAGATGGTAGCGGAGTGACTACAACCCGTGGTGGGTCAAAGACCGTTATCCTGATGGGAGGCTATATTGGAAGTGCAATATTTGGAAATTTACTTTTTTATATTGGAGCAAGAAAAGCTAAAATGGCGCAATTTACTGTTTATACTCTTGCAACGAGTATGGCGATTGCGGCAATCGTTTGGTTCGACAGTATGTTTACGACCACTTTCTTAATGGTTTTTGCAGTAGTGTTATTCATCTTAGCTAATAAAACGAATCTTGATCGTGATATACTAATGTTCTTAGGGATTGCTTCCATAATATTTATTGTTCAGGATTTTAATGTCGGACCAACATCTGATCTAATAGCCTATGCAGAACACTTGGTTATTTTTTCTTCAAATGTATGGATGTATATATGGTTGGTAATCGTAGTATTGCTTTGTCTTTTTAATTTTAGAATGATCCTCAAAGGATTAAAATTTTCACAGCCAAAGGAGCAGGTGTAAATACTGATTGTTGGCTGATATATGGACGGAATAAAATTAATTCCATCAAACTCTTATGAAGTTTTCCTACCCTAAATAAAAAGCTAATGAGATCAAATTATATTGTTTTAATACTCTGCATCTTTGTTTCTATACAAACTATTTTTTCTCAAGATAATTTAATAATTGAAATTGGTAAAAAGCATTCTATTTATTCAAAAACTCTATCAGAAGAAAGGGCATATTGGGTAAGTGTTCCAGATTCTTATCATGAGAAGCATAAGTCCTACAAAAGATATCCGATAATAGTTTTACTGGATGGTGATATACATTTTAAATCTACCACCGGTATAGTCCAATTTATGAGTAATGGAAGAAATGGAAATAGAAAAATCCCAGAGATGATTGTTGTTGGAATAATGAATGTAGATCGAGAAAGAGATTTTACGCCCGATAAAATAATTACTAAAAGAGAAAATCGTACT
>CAYXQH010000722.1:0-3304 GCA_964467425.1 uncultured Saprospiraceae bacterium | reverse complement strand
CCGGAGCCTCGATAGTCCAAATACTGGAATCTTGTTCCATCTTTTGAAGATATTGCTCACGAAGTACATCATAGGTTTTTCGCGATAATTTTTTTTCTTCTTCTTTCGTTTTGAAGAGTTCAACTTTACGATCTTTTGGACCGATCAAAGAATAATCATTGATATGGATATCTACAAAACGATCCCCTTCTATTTTGGTAAGCTCATCATTTTGTTTTGAATTTCCATTTTGTATACGAGATTGAATAACATAGGTAGTACTATCAAAAAGCGTTAATTGTTTAAAACTGAATTGACCATTTTCGTCGGTGTCCATAGCTTCATAAATGAATTCCTTCCCGATAGAGGTCAACATAACCTTTGATTTTACAGGCTTTGTATTATCTTTTTCAGTAGTGTATCCTGAAATTGAATAGCCACGTTCTGCTGGATGCTTTATAGTATTAAAACTTTTGTTAACGATGTCTTTCCAGGTAAATCTTCTCCAGTACAAACTTTTCAAAAGCAAATCCAAATGATACCTTTTTGCTTTTGAGATATTGGAGAGGTAATAATCTTTCATTGGAATTACAGCAGCAATATCGGATTCAAATAGAAGATAGTTTTTGATGTTTAGTCTGTTGTTTGTAGGATCTGCGCCACTTTTAATCGAGATAGAAAGATCAATCTTTTCTTTGAGGCTACTGCTGTCTAAGGTTATCAAGAAGTCGAGATCTTCTTCTTCTTCTTCTTCTTCTTCTTCTTCTTCTTCTTCTTCTTCTTTCGATTTTTTAGAATTGATTGGAGAAAGTAATAAATTGCTCTCTTCGTAATTGTAATCATTAAATACCAGAAGTTCCGCATGAGGCCTTTCCTGACGATCGAATAAAGTAAAATGCATTAAGCCTGAAGGAATGGATGCTTTTGGAAAAGTAATATCTTTATTAGGTTCTAAATTTTCGGTTAGACAAAAGATGTTGCCACGCACATGTCCAATGAGGAATGCACCTTGGAGTAGCTCGTCATTGCTTGCGGAAACAGCCACATAAATATTTTCCTTATCAATTGGGTTAACACTCAATGATAATCCAGAAGGCATTATTTTGGGTAGATCAAATGAAGCACTTTCTGTTCCTTCCAGCAATAGGGTATAGGCACTGTTGAGCTCAGGTTTTAGAATAAACTGGCCTAAACCATTATGAACACTCTTTACATCTGTGATAAATTTCCCTTCCTGATTATAAATTTTCCCTTTGATATTTTGTGCTTGTCCAATCTGATTTTTAGCTTGAAAGACAATACTTGTTTGTATGCCAGCGATTAAGTCTCCTCCTTCCGGATAAAAATTGACTTGCATTGTATCTACCAGCTTAGGGCTTGAAGCTTTCGCCATCTTTATAGGAGCTACATCTACTAATTCTATATTTTTTTCAAAAAAGAAAGCGGAGTCTTGATTGCGCATCAGATTGGAATATCCAATTAATCGATATTCACCAGCTACATCAGTTCTTTTCCATTGGTACTCACCTGCTAACCCTTTGTCCTTATGAAAAATCCAGGTCTTGACGATTTCATTTTTTGGATTTATAAGATCTGCATAAAGCACTTGGCTTTTTGTTGCCTGATTATGATTGATTGCATTAACAATATATCCTTTAAACCATAAGGTAGAATACGGAGTATATTGAGTCTTGTCTGTGTGGATATATACTTTTTCGGAATTAGAACTATACTGATAATCCAGTAAGTTATTGATAAGCTCTTTGTTAGAATTTGTATTGAATACGACTGGACCAACATAATTACTCGGTAACTGTTTTGCAATTCGAAAGGAAGTCCAGTGTCCAAATTCTTCAATTTCATGTTGATTGAGTAATGTTCCGTTGTAACCGATAATAAAACGTCCTGATTTGGACTTCATGAATGAGGTTGGTCGACTGAGGTTTATTTTTCGTACTCCACTTGTACTTTCAAGTTGCAAGTTGGGAATCATTCGGTCATTAACTAGAATAGTCAGATAATCCTCAACTATAAGGGTATCTGCTTCAGCTCCATAAGCCCAAACTAAATCCTCATAAGTCATTTTCTGGTAAACAGAGGTTTCATTTTCCTTAGTTTTTGTAATGCCAAATTCAAACCGTTTTTGATTTACCGGATGTCTGGTGATGAGGGATCGAAAAAATAATTGTTGTGATTGGAGATAGTTTTCTACCCGGTTGTCTTTAATTTTGTTTTTCCTTTTAAAAGTATTTTCTATATCCTTAAAAAATGCTTTACCGGAATATTTTACATCTTCATTCGAATTTATAGAAAAACTTTCTAGAGCAAACTGCATTTCATAGCCTGTATCCTTATTTAGAATCTTTAAATTGTCTACTGCATGCGCTAAGAATAAACTGTCCTTTTCTTCAAACCAAAGTACTTCAGGGTTTAAAAGCTTCACTTTTTTTCTGGAAATGTTTTCTCCAAGAAAGGCGGAATTAAATTTTTTAATCCATTTTTTACGTTTTTTCGCACCTGCTTTTTTACTTAAAACATTAACGGTCCCAAGAGAAATAACCTTTTCAACCATCTGAATTTTATTCAAGCCTTGCTTTAGTTGCTTACTTGAAAGACTGATCGTTTTATAGTTAAGATGAGTAATTACAATGGTGAATGGACCTTCCTGATTCGGTAAAATTGCGTTTCCATCAAGATCAGAGACTGTACCTGTGGAGGTGTTTTCGATAAATAAAAAAGCGCTAATGATTGGTTCGCCGGTTTTCTGATCGGTAATCAAAAAACTATGTTGAGTTTGAGAAAAGGCTATTGCAGTAGAGGCAGTTAAACAGAGAAATAATACAATAGCTTTCATAATAAAAAAGAGTCGTTTGTAATTGAAGGTTCTCGCTTCACTCGAAAATGATGGTTCGCCTACGGCGAAATTTATAGTTCGCTTTCAGCGAAAATGATAGATTCAGCTACGCTGAATAGTGATAGATTTGACTTCGTCAAATAATGAGAAAATTTAATCACGTTTTGTATATAAAATTTGGTGCCGAAGGCACAGCATTATTCAGCGAAGCTGAATCTATCATTTCATGCCGAAGGCATGACCATCATTTTCGAGCAAAGCGAGAACTATCACTTCCAGCCTCCGGCTGGACCTACTTCAACACTACAGTTCGTAGCTTTTTCGCCAAATCATCCCGCATTGCTATCAGTTTCTGCTGGACTTTCAAGAGTTTAATCATCTTATCACTATCAGCGGTATCCATATTTTTTAGCTTCTGTTGATTTTTCTCACACATCTTGATGATCTTCTTAAACTTGAAACGGTATAAGG
>CAYXQH010000721.1:0-3313 GCA_964467425.1 uncultured Saprospiraceae bacterium | reverse complement strand
CATTAAGTCCCTGGTACGATATTGATTTTAATGATCGCGTCCACTTAGAAACTCCTATTTACACTTTTTCTACTTTTGATTTTGTGCGTTTTAAATGAATAATAGTTTTTTCTTAATGGGATTATGTATACCTAATCTTAATTATAGCACTTACATTAATATAATGCATATGTTATAGATCTATGATGGGTTTGCCTTTAAGAAACTTCTTGAGAGAAATAAGTATTTGGTTATTTGTATGTTTTCGATCAATCCTTATCTTTTAAAGTATCATTTAAGATAGTAGACTTCTACAGTAGTTTTATTAAGGAACATGCTAGGATATTTTTGTGAATTACAACCAATATATTATAACCTAGCTTGCTCCTTATTTTGGAAAGCATAGTCTACAGATATAAGAGAAGTTTTATTTCAAAGGCATTTTAGAAATAATGCATCCCTAGGATCTATATCTAACTTAAACTAGCAGGGAACACAGCCCAAGTGATTTCCAGTGAAAATGTCTAATAAACCACAAGTTCCTGAAGGACAAACACAATGTCCGCCGCCATTTATAGTTTTCTGGATTTCTTTATTAATAGTTTTTATTCCGTTTAAATTTTTTAATACTTTCATGAGTATAAATGTTTTAAGATAATTTTTGATCCTGAACATTTTAAGACACTCAGGTTTATGTCTTTCTTTCGCGAAAAGAATATTTAGTTCAAGAAACTAGTTAAACAGTATTGATACTACTCCTTAACTGTGTTTCTCTTACACAAAACTTTATTATTTGTTTTGATTACGCAAATAATAATGCTGTTAATTCATGAATTGAAGTACCTTTAAAATACTGATAGAAAAGAGTTTAGTAGCTAATTTTGAAGTTTTGAAATGAGTGCTTTGTTATGAGTTATATCTGCTATTGTGTTACATTTTATGTAAGAATTCTACTTATGAAAGAGATAGGTCGTGTTTTAAAAAATTTAAAAGATGTATTAAGAGAATTTGCTTTTTTAGTCCATTGAAAAAATAAAACCTTTTTAATAATATTGTTCCTTTGGAATATTTGTTGTTGCAATAAAGAATTCTATAGAGAATAGCTTAATTATATTAATTGACTAATCGATTTTAATAATTTTATTTCAATGAAGCTTTTTTTACGATTATGCATCATACTATTTTCCATAGGTAGTATATCAATCAATTTTGGTCAAAATAATCAGTATAAGCTTCCTGATGACTTAAAAAATAAACCCTTAGTTGAAATTCTTGTTGCAGCTATATCTAAGAAGGATCTTGATTTAATGAATTTCGTTGTACAGCAAACTAAAAAAGAACGTAACTATATACTTCAAGCTGATACCTATTATTGGATGGCACTTTTACATAATGATATTAACAGGTTAGCTTATGCCGATAGTATTATTCAATTGAAAGATCGTGTTAGTACTAAATCGCACCCTTCAAACGCATACTATCTAAAAGGAAAGTATCTTCTGGAACAGAAGAATTTTAGTAAAGCCATTGATAATTTTATTGCCGCCTATGACAGTGCTAAAGAGTTTGGAAATGATGAAGCAATTTTCAAGTCTTCTCACGCATTAGGTATAACAAAAGGTCTTATCGGTGATGACGAAGAAGCCATTACCATTAATAGAAGAAATCTTAATTATATTGAAGAACTAAACCAGCATAAAGTTTCAAATAAAGATTACTTGCGTACTGTTTTTTCAATAAGTGCAGCATATAACAGGCTTAAAAAGATTGATTCTGCTTTTTATTATATTAATGATGGGATTAAAAAATCTTTAGATTTTAAAGAAAGAGAACAGTATCATGCCTTTGTCCTGATCGCTGCCGAAACTTTATTTATTAGTGGTGATTATAATAGATCAATAGATAGCTTGCTCAAAGTAAAACCCTTTTATGAGAAGGCTAATGATTCTAGTAAATTTTCTGTAATGAACTATTATTTAGCAAGAAATTATTTAAACCTTGGAGAGGAAGAAAAAGCAATTTCCCTTTTAAAAAAGATAGATACAATCTTTCAACTACATAAAGATATAAGTGCTAGAGTCCAGGAGAGTTATGATCTATTAAAGAACATATACGAAGAAAAAAAAGATTTTAAAAAGCAATTGCTATACACTGAAAAGTTAATAAGTTTAAAAGATACTATTCATCAAAATGAATTGTACCTCAACCAAAAAATTACTAATGAATATAATATTCCTGCTTTGGAGGCAAGCAGACAAGATTTAATAAAGAGAATTAATAAACTGGAACAGGGTAATCGATTATCAAAAGTTAAAATGTATGGTATTATTATGTTCTCACTCATTGTTTTGATCGCCCTCATTTTTGTAAATCGCAAACAACGATTGTATAAAAGACGATTTGAAGAATTGATCCAGAACGATAGTAAAGTGAATGACACTACAAATCAATCTGTGACTCTTGAAAAAAAAGAAACAAAACTGCTAACTATTTCAGATGACGTCATTCATGATATATTGAGAAATCTTGAAAAATTTGAAAAGAACTTGGGGTTTCTGGATACTAAATTATCTATAAACCGTCTAGCTAAAAAGATGAAAACTAACCCTAATTATCTATCAAAAGTCATTAATCATTATAAGCAAACTTCATTCACCAAATACATTAATAATTTGCGAATTGAATACTGCGTACATCAGTTAAAAGAGAATTCCATGTACCAAAAATTTACGATACAGGCTATAGCTAATGAATTCGGTTTCAATACTCCAGAAGCATTTTCCAGGGCGTTTTATGCAAAAAACGGGATTAAACCTTTCTTTTTTATAAAGCAACTCATAAAGTCAGAAAACCATAATCGTTATTCATGAATTGTAAGCATCATTTCTTGGTATTTAAAATAGGATCACGATATATTTGATTAAGTTCAATTATAAAATATATTTTTAGATGAAAAAACAAAAGTTAACATTACAGAAGTTTAAGGTGGCCAAACTTAATAGTACAAGACGTATCTGGGGGGGTAATACAGGCACAGAAACAACTCAAACTATAGAAGATGCCACAACAGATATTAATTTAACGTGTTTAACGGACTCCAAAGTTCAAATTCCTCCTGAAATGAGGTCACCTGATAATTAATATTGACCAAAATCTTTAATATTTTAAACATTATTAAGTTTATAAAATAGTCAGCCATGGTATCTTTACACTATGGCTGTTTTTTTGACGGAACAAGAACTACATAATCTCGCAATGAATATCGTTGGAGAAGATTTAGAAAAGCAAGGATATGAATTTTTAGGAGTAAATTCCAAATTAAAGAAAGATCCAC
>CAYXQH010000720.1:0-3316 GCA_964467425.1 uncultured Saprospiraceae bacterium | reverse complement strand
AACTGTTTAATTATTGATCTTTAGGCTTCTTGTGTGTTTTTAAAAAAGGATTGCAAAAATAAGACTTTTAGCCTTTTAATCCACAATTACAGACCTAATTCTTTCATAAGATCATCTGTTTTATCGTATCGGGGATTAGAGAAAATCATTCCCGAGGAAGAACCTTTATCAAAAATAAAGTCATACCCTTTGCTATTCGCATAGTCTTCAATAGCATCATAGACTCTTTCCTGAATTGGACGAACCAACTCCTGACGTTTTTTAAATAAGGCACCTTCAGGGCCAAATTTGTTTTTTTGCATTTCTCTGACAGCATTCTCTTTATTCATGATCGCCTCCTCTCTTTGTCGTCTAATTTCATCACTGAGCAAAACCTGCTCTGCTTGATATTTGTTATACATCCCTTTGATGATGTCATATTCTTCAGCGATTTCTCTTTTCCATTTTGCTGCGTCTGCATCGATTTTATCTTGCGCTTTTTTGTAGTCGGTCATGCTGTTTAAAATTTTATTGACATCAACATAAGCGATTTTTTGCGCATCAGAGGTAAAGGCAAACATCGTTGCCAATACAAAAACAAAAATTAATTTTTTACCCATTTTCTTAAGTGTTATTGAATTCATCATTTGTGTGGTGATTTATTTTAATAATCTGGTTTAAAAACCTTAATTATAATACCGTCAAAAATACGATTTTATTGTAAGGTTTCATGAAATTAGACTTCGTCGTTTTGTGAATGTTACATTAGTTAAAATGTCTTTATAGTCTTTAAACGCCTGTTTTCTATTAAAAGAGCGTATTAGAGGGGTAAAACGTTGTTAATCGCTTGTTTTTTTAACGATAGTTTAACGCTCCGTTAGGCAGAAAATAAACGAAATTAGCTTTTATTTTTGTACCAGATATCTCTTTGTGGAAAAGGGATGGTTATGCCGTTCTCTCGGAAAGCAAGGTCTATTTCAAAGCGCAAATCACTTTTTATATCCTCAATAACGACAAAGTTCCGTGACCAAAAGTGTAATTCAAAATCAAGAGATGATTCCCCAAAATTGGTAAACCGGATAACTGGAGAAGGAAAATCAAGCACGTAAATATTATTTTTTGCTACATTGATAAGAACCTCTTTGACGAGTTTGGTGTCTGACCCATAGGCGACGCCTATAGGGATTTTGAATCGTACTTTATCATCATAGTGACTCCAGTTAATGACTTTTTCTGTGATGAGTTTGGAGTTTGGAACAATGACCGTAACGTTATCACGGGTTTCAACAATAGAAGTCCGAAGACCTATTTGTTTGACCGTACCAATCAAACCGTCGACTTCCACCATCTGACCTATTTCAACAGAACGTTCGAAAAGTAAAATGATTCCAGAAAACAAATCATTAAAAGTTTGCTGCAATCCTAATCCTACACCTACAAGCAATGCTGCCATTCCTCCGAGAAGCACTGTCATTTCTAAACCGAGTGCCTGAGCAGAAACAAAAAAGGCGATGATGTATATCACATACTTCACGATCTGATTTATCGCATACTGAGAGCCAAGGTTGACTTCACTTTTTCTGAAATAGCTCAAGAGAATTAATTGGGTGACGATAAACGCTAAGAGCTGAGCAATGAGGATTATGAAGAATACAATAAATAAACTGGATAGACGAAGTTCGAAATTTCCTTGCGTAAATAATATATAGTCATTGAAATTTTGAAAGATCAAAATGATCGCTAAGACGTAAAGCGCATACTGAACCTTTCTACTGATCTGTTTTTCACTATAAAGTTTTCGAGGAGCATACTCGTCTTCAATCAAATCCTCTCTACTTTTCTCGTAGTTGTAAATTAAGAACTTCGAAAAAAACCAATCTAATAAACGAGCAAATTGTATGATTAGCAAAACCTCAAGAATAGTAGAAACACTTAAGGTAATAGAAGTGGTCTCATGAAAAATATAGTCCAACTCAAGGCTCCAAATCAATCCAATCAGGATTATCAATAAGAAAATAATTCGGATAATTCGGATGACGCGTTGGCGATTGGTTTTTTGTTCTGGAGTATTATCAAAAAAACGAGGAAGTAGTTTTTTTACTGTAAAAAAATAAATGCCAATAAAAACAAGAATCGTAAGCGCACCAGCAAAAATGTTGAGGTACGTAAATTCTTTATCTCCTATTGTGAAAAATACCTGTTCTAAAAAATCTATAAAATTCATATTGGGAAGGGCTGGGAATATTTTTTCCAATCAACTTCTCACTATAAAAGTATAAAAACAATTTATCTTGCAGCGTACTTAGGTCGAGTATTTTAATTTCAAATTCAGAGAAACAATAACATTTTGTGTATGATGACTATAAACGGGAATATTGTTGATATAGAAAAGCAGCAAATTTATTTTGGTACGATCCGCATTGAAAATGGAAGGATTGCCTCAATTGAACATGCCGCTGGGCAAAGTGATCAATTTATTTTGCCCGGGTTTGTAGATGCCCATGTTCATATTGAAAGCTCTATGTTAGTACCTGCTGAATTTGCAAGATTAGCAGTGCGACATGGCACCGTAGCTACTGTTTCTGATCCACATGAAATTGCTAATGTTATGGGTGTTGAAGGTGTGGAGTACATGATTGAAAATGGGAATCAGGTTCCTTTCAAATTTAATTTTGGGGCCCCTTCCTGTGTTCCGGCTACTTCTTTTGAAAGCGCTGGCGCAGTCATAGGTGTGAAAGAAATTGAACAGCTTTTAAAGAATCCGGAAATTAAATATCTGGCAGAGATGATGAATTATCCAGGTGTGTTATTTGAAGATCCGGATGTGATGGCTAAAATCAAAAGAGCGCATCAACTCAATAAGCCTGTTGATGGCCATGCCCCAGGTCTGCGAGGAGCAGATGCTAAAAAATATATTGACGCTGGAATTAGTACGGACCATGAATGTTTTACCTATGATGAAGCTTTGGAAAAACTGAACTTTGGTATGAAAATAATCATTCGGGAAGGAAGTGCCGCAAAAAATTTCGAAGCATTAATTCCTTTGATGTCCGCCCATGTTGATCAGCTAATGTTTTGCTCGGATGATAAACATCCGGATGATTTGATAGAAGGCCATATTAACCAATTGGTGGTGCGTGCTCTGGAGAAAGGGCATTCCGTTTTTGATGTTTTAAAAGTAGCCTGTATCAATCCTGTTCAGCACTATGGTTTGGATGTTGGGCTTTTAAAAAAGGGAGATCCTGCGGACTTTATTATTGTAGAAGACTTAAAATCGTTTAACATCAAAGCGACCTATATCGATGGTCAACTACTAGCTAAAGATGGAGAGAGTTTT
>CAYXQH010000719.1:0-3317 GCA_964467425.1 uncultured Saprospiraceae bacterium | reverse complement strand
TAAATATATATTTAGACACTTTTTCTAGGTAAAATAGAGTCCTAATATCCAAAACATTCTATAAAGCCTACTCCTTATTATTATAAAAGAGCACTCTTTACCCCTTTGATTTTTGAAACAAAATTCTTAGGAGTCGTTACAAAGATAGTAGCTATTAAAAATTGTAAAACATTACAAAAGGCAGTCAAAGAATTAATTCCTCTATTTAAAAAGCATGTGAAAGCATAAGTGATTGAAAATGAACGTTGTTGAGCTGACTTTTTAAACTAAAAGAGGGAACTTAATTTTTGACCAATACTAAATTAATGCTACTTTTGTAGCCCCAATGCCAAGATTTGGTCAACCATTTAAAATTTAAATTAAATATGGCTTACGATATTAACATGATTAAGGCTCATTATGAGTCTCTTCCAGGTAAAATTGCTGCTGCGAGAGAAATGCTTCAGCGACCACTAACGTTATCTGAAAAAATCCTTTATAGTCACCTTCACGTAGACTCAGGGTTAAAAAAGTATTCCCGAGGAAATGATTATGTATTTTTTGCTCCTGACCGGGTAGCGATGCAGGATGCAACTGCTCAAATGGCTTTACTTCAGTTTATGATGGCAGGTAAAGATAAGGTAGCTGTTCCTTCAACGGTTCATTGTGATCACCTTATTCAGGCAAAGACAGGTGCTGAAGAGGATTTAAAACATGCATTAGATATAAGCTCAGAAGTCTTTGACTTTCTTCAATCCGTTTCTGAAAAATACGGTATTGGATTTTGGAAACCTGGCGCTGGTATTATTCACCAGATCGTTTTAGAGAATTATGCGTTCCCAGGAGGAATGATGATTGGAACAGATTCGCATACCGTAAATGCAGGTGGACTTGGAATGGTTGCTATCGGAATTGGTGGTGCAGATGCTGTTGATGTAATGGCTGGTATGTCCTGGGAGTTAAAAATGCCAAAACTAATTGGTGTAAAGCTTACGGGTAAAATGAGTGGTTGGACCTCTTCAAAAGATGTTATTTTAAAAGTAGCAGGTATCCTTACTGCCAAAGGAGGAACCGGTGCAATCGTAGAATATTTTGGACCAGGTGCACAGTCTTTATCATGTACCGGTAAAGGAACCATTTGTAATATGGGTGCAGAAATTGGTGCGACCACTTCTACCTTTGGTTATGACGAATCGATGAGTCGTTATCTAAAAGCTACTGAAAGAGCAGATGTTGCTGAATTGGCAGATCAGGTTGCAGAACACCTAACGGGTGATGCAGATTGTTATGCTGATCCTGAAAAATATTTTGATCAAGTGATTGAAATTGATCTTTCCACTTTAGAACCGCATATCAATGGTCCTTATACACCAGATTTGGCTTGGCCTATTTCCAAATTCGCTGCGGCAGTAAAAGAAAATGGTTATCCTCAAAAATTAGAAGTAGGACTAATTGGTTCTTGTACCAACTCTTCTTATGAAGATTTAACAAGAGCAGCTTCCCTTGCAAAACAAGCGGTTGCAAAAGATCTAAAAGTACAATCTGAATTTACGGTAACACCAGGTTCTGAGCAAATTCGTTTTACAGTAGAAAGAGATGGCATCCTGGAAGATTTTGAAAAAATGGGCGGCGTTGTTTTAGCCAATGCTTGTGGACCTTGTATCGGACAATGGGCAAGACACACTGACGATCCGGACCGTAAGAATTCAATCATTACTTCTTTCAATAGAAACTTTACAAAGCGTAATGATGGAAATCCAAATACGCATGCTTTTGTAGCTTCTCCCGAAATTGTTACCGCAATGGCTATTGCCGGCGACCTTGGTTTTAATCCATTAACAGATTCATTGAAAAACGAAAAGGGCGAAATGGTAAAGCTTGATCCTCCTACTGGTGTTGAACTTCCAACGCAAGGATTCGATGTAGAAGATGCAGGATTTATTGCACCGCCAGCAGATGGAAGCGGGGTAAATATTGTCGTTAATCCTGAATCGAATAGACTTCAGTTATTGAAGCCTTTCACACCAATCACTAATGCGGAATTGACCGACATGCGCGTCTTAATTAAAGCAAAAGGAAAATGTACGACTGATCATATATCTATGGCTGGACCATGGTTAAAATTCAGAGGACATTTAGAAAACATTTCGAACAATTGTTATATCGGCGCAATCAACTTCTTTAACGAAGAAGCGAATAATATTTATAATACTGAAACTGGAGAATTCGGCCCGGTTCCGGAAACTGCGAAATATTACAAAGCGAATAATATCGGAACTGTTGTTTTTGGAGAAGAAAATCTTGGAGAAGGTTCTTCCAGAGAACATGCTGCAATGGAGCCACGATTTTTAGGTGTAAAAGCGGTGATTGTAAAATCATTTGCTCGTATCCATGAAACGAATCTTAAAAAGCAAGGTATGTTTGCCTTAACTTTCGTCAACCCTGCAGATTATGATAAAGTTCGTCAGGATGACAAAGTAAACTTGGTCGGTTTTGAGGATATGACTCCTGGTAAAAATCTAACGGTCGTTCTAAATCATGCAGATGGAACTTCTGACAGTTTTGAAGTAAAACATAGCTATAACCAAGCACAAATTGATTGGGTTCGTGCTGGTTCTGCGCTAAATAAGATACGAAGCGAAGCTGGTGTGGCTTAACACTATATAGTCGCTATATGCAAAAAAACCGGTTCTGAATTCCAGAATCGGTTTTTTTATCCCCATTTTTATAGAATGTGTGACATTTTTAATAACTTTCTGTCCTAAAATTGTAACGATCTAGATATTTTTTAAAAAATATCTTCATCATCCCAGAGCATAACATAATTAATGATATTCTATTTTTTTTCTAACATACCAACTCTCAAAAGACTATAAAAAATAAATCATTTTTTATTAACTAGCTAAAAACACAAACTTATGCTTAAGGAATTTAGAGATTTTATTATGACCGGCAACGTTGTTGAATTTGCTGTTGCGGTTATTATGGCAGCTGCAATTGGAGCAGTTGTAAATGGATTCGTTTCTGATATTGTTATGCCTGTTGTTGGGCATTATTCTGGAGGAATGGACTTTAGCCAATTACACCATTCTCTTGATGGCGAACCATATAATTCATTGGCAGAAGCTGAAGAAAAAGGCGCTGCGGTAATTGCTTATGGTCGATGGATCAACACTATTATTAACTTACTGATCGTTGGATTCGTAATGTTCTTAATCGTAAAAGCATACAACAGAATGCAGAAAAAAGAAGAAGAAGTTGCGGGACCTTCAGCGGAAGATTTACTTGCAGAAATTCGAGATGCGCTTAATAAATAACGTTTATTAAGTATCACATAT
>CAYXQH010000718.1:0-3330 GCA_964467425.1 uncultured Saprospiraceae bacterium | reverse complement strand
AAAAAACAGTAAAAAAGTTGAAGCAGCTTTCAAAAAGAAAAATCCAAGTCTTGACTTTGGAGAAGTTGTTGGCAAGACTTATTTTAATGAAAACGGCAAGGGTATTTATCTTCCATTAGGTGCTCTTTCTTTTGCAGACACGCTTTTACATTATAAAGATGTACCTGACCTAACTCTTCCCATGGATCAATGTATCGGAGAGCCCGATTATGAATATTATCCAGCCTATCTACCAGATAATGGCTTGGCAAGCATTGGCTTAGGCGGACAAATCACAGTCCAGTTTACCAATAATGCTTTAGTCAATGTGAATGGCCCGGATCTTTATGTTTTCGAACTTGGAAAAGTTGAACCAACTCAATTAGAAATTTCAAAAGATGGAAAAAACTGGATCAACGTAGGAAAAATTGAAGGAGGAACAGCTCAGGTAGATATTGCAGACTTTGTAGAAGAAAACGAATTGTTTTACTTCGTTCGACTAACAGACCTGCATTCCACATCCGGTGTTCCCGGAGCAGACATTGATGCTATCGCTGCCATTGGAGCAGCCATACGACTCAGTCTAAATGCAGAGGTTTTATTTGATTTTGGTGATGCTAATTTAAAAGAAGAAGGAATCAAGGCATTACATGAATTGAAGGAGCAATTAAACAACATTGATCAGGCACAAATAATCGTCGAAGGACATACCGATGATATAGGTTCAAATGCCGCTAATCAGGCTCTTTCAAAAAAACGTGCCAACAGTGTCTCTTCAGAATTGAAAAAATTATTGTCTTCAAAAACCGGACTTAGTTTTAAAGAAATGGGTAAGGGCGAATCGTCACCTTTACACCCTAATGACAGCGATGAGAATCGTCAGAAAAACAGAAGAGTAGAAATTTTAATAGTACCTAAATAAGGACTTCCAATTAACCAATAGTCAACAATAAACAATTTAAAAATGAAAACCATAAGCACCTTTATTTTTTGTCTAATCTCCTTCTTTTCCTTTACACAGAATTGTATGGACATCGGAACCAACCTCGATGTATTAGATGCAGGAATTTTTAAAGACCTTAAAATGTCTTCTTCTCACTTCTACACTCGAAATAGCGTATACATAGGAGACAATAATGACTGGGACTCAGAATTAGCAACTACAATGCCTCAAGACGAAGCAGGTTATCCTTTAGCAATTCCGTTCCCACATCCAACTACAGGAAACGATCAAATTATTGCTTTTACGATTGGTGGACATTTCCATAATTATCAAACAGGCAACTATGTTTTATTGTATGAAGGAGAAGGCACTATAGAATTTGCGAATTGGACCGCAAATACCGTTACTTCTAATGAACCGGGAAGGATTGAATTCACGATTGATGCCGTTAACGAAGACGGTATTCATATTGAAATTTATTCCTCAGAAAATGGTAATCATATTCGTAATATCCGAATCGTTCAGGACATATACGAAAGCAATTATCAGACACAACCTTATTTGCCAAATTTTGAAGAACTCATATCAACTTTTAAAACCCTACGGTTTATGGACTGGGCATTTACAAACAACCATCCAATTTCAAACTGGACAAACCGAACCTCGCCTAACTTTCATACGCAGGCGATCTGGGAACAGGGGGTTGCCTGGGAACATCTTATTGATTTAGCAAACTATTTCCAAAAAGATATCTGGATCAATGTTCCCCATTTAGCAAATGAAAACTATAGCAGTCAAATGGCCACACTTTTTAGAAATGAATTGAATGAAGATTTAACCATTTATCTGGAATATTCAAACGAATGCTGGAACTGGATTTTTGATCAAACGCATTGGCTGAATGAGAATGGTCCTTTCGCTGGAAACGTCGGAACAAATTACGGCTACTATACATTAGAAATGCTTGAGACCTGGGAAGCTGTATTTTTCGAGCAAGAAAACAGATTAAAAACAGTCTTAGCTGGCCACGATTATTTTGTGATTGATGCGATGGAATATATCAAGACTCAGTCTATGGAAGATTTGGTCGACCTGGTCTCCTACCCCGGCTATGTCGCATTGAGTGACGAACATTACGATCAATTGGATGTATTAGGATCTGATGCAACAGCAGAACAGATTATTGAAATGTTGAATGATAACGTTGAGCCAAACTTCTATTGGATGAATCAATTTAAAGAACTCGTTGCAGATGAATACAATAAAGAGTTTGTGATGTATGAAGCGGGGCAACATTTGACACCTAGATGGTTTGGTTTGGACGCGCCTTATAATCAAGCTTTGTGGGAAGCGCAGGTTCATCCGGGCATGGGGGAGTTTTATGAAAACCTTTTAAACTATTGTCAAAACGATTTGGAAGTAAAACTGTTGATGCATTTTAATTTAGCCTCTCCTCAAGAAAGCACTTTTGGAAGCTGGGGCTTAGTTGAAAATCATTTTGCAACAGCGCCTTACGCACCTAAGATGCAGACCGTTCTGGATTGGCAAAATGAAAACCCTTGTAATACTACTTCAACAGAAGAAGTACTAATCAACTCAAATATTGAAGTTTTTCCAAATCCGGCGACAAATCAAGTTTCTATTAGTTGGAAAGAACAGAACGGCTATGAAGAGATTCTTTTATTGGACATTCACGGAAGACAACTTTTTAAGAAAGAACTGACACCAACAGAAAACACAACGAATATTCAAATCCATTACCCTAGAGGTATTTATTTTGTACAATTAAATACTTCAACGCAGACTGCTACCAAACGACTAATAATTCAGTAAGCATTAATTTTAAAATAACCATTTTTTTCTAAACCACCTCAGAGGTGGCCTGGCAAAACGATGTCACTTCTGAACAAAAAACTATCCATTATGAAAACGATTAAAATAATTTCAATCGTCATTTTAAGCTTCTTTTTCTTAACACCGAACAGCTATGCAGACATACGTGCTGGACAAACGGTTTACATTCAATCAAAGCTCCAAACGAATCGATACCTTGCCCCAAGAAACGGTGTTTTGTCCAATGGAGCATATGTTTCTATTCATTCTAAATCTAGAGCGAGTGATCGTGCTTGTCAATGGAAATTAGAAGATGCCGGAGGCGGTTTTTTTTATCTGACTTTAGCCAATGGAAAAGTAATGGATGTTAAAAACGCTTCTCGTAATAGACGAACATCTATATGGACCTATCCTAAAAATCGAACAGATGCCCAAAAATTCAAGTTTGTCGATGCAGGAAACGGCTATCATTATATTGTTCCGAAGGTCAACATCTCTTTAAGACTCGATGTCAAAAACGCTCGCAGAAATGAAGGCACAAGTGTGTGGACCTATACTCAAAATAATACGGATGC
>CAYXQH010000717.1:0-3335 GCA_964467425.1 uncultured Saprospiraceae bacterium | reverse complement strand
CTGTCTACCTGTCTACCTGTCTACCTGTCTACCTGTCTACCTGTCTACCTGTCCAAGCCTTAATCATCAAGCAATTCTCCATCCCGATCCGAAAAGGAAACCGTTGTAGCATTTAATTTCACAAAACTACACCAACTACAGGTCTCTTCGCCACAGCCTTCATAAAAATCATGTGCTTTTATTTTTTTGTAAGTGCTTCGAACCATCTCCTTAACTTGCTCTACCTCTTCGATTGGAAAGTCAATCGCATTAGAAATATATTCGCCTTTTTTATTTGGCTCGAGATAAGAAATCTCTGCTGAGATCGCCTTCCTTGTTGGTTGATGTAATTCAAAAAGTATTTTATAAAAAACCAATTGTCGCCAATACAATCCACCAAGAGGATCTCGTTCAGAAGGTTTTTGCAGTTTCCGTTTATCCGTACTGCCAGTTTTATAATCAACAATATGTGCCTTATCTGTTTCTAGTAAATCTATTCGGTCAACGGTCCCAACCAATGGAACACCATCTAATTCGATGTTTTTAATATTGTATTCTGTAAAAACTGTTCTTGCCCAGGTCGTTAAATTGTTTTTATAATAATTGCTAAGATGATTCTTGCCAAGCTTGACTCTTCGATCAAATTCTGTTTCATTAAAATAGGCACGTAGTCGATTCATCTCTTCTTCAAAAAAGATCAAGAACTCTTTTAATCCTGGAAACTGTTTTGTTTTGGAAAGCCGCATTTTATCAAACAATCGTCGCAAAGCATCATGCATGGCTATTCCAAAAGTCGCCGCCTCACTTTGTACCGATGGGATTTTTAATACATCCTCATAGTAAAAACTAAGCGGACATTTTAAAAAACGGTTGAGACTGGAAACACTCAGCGCAAAACCTTCTAATAAGGCTTCGACCAACGCTTTCTCTTGAGCAGGAATTTTTGGATGATCTACGGTTTGTAATTGTAATAACTGCGATTCGAGGATAAGGTCTTCTGGAGTGTTTCGCGTGTCTATCGAACTAGTTTCGCTCAGTACCTCATCAACGAAGATAGCACGCGTCAGTTTTTTTCCATCTAATCTACTACTGCTATAAGAAATGTTTAAAGAAGATTTTGCTCTGGTCATAGCGACATAAAACAAACGACGGCGAGCTTCGATCGCATCTTTTTCGCCAGATAAAGTCAGTGTATCCGGGTAAGAAAATTGATTGCTCCCTTTTCGTTTTGCTTCCCAAAAATCCTTCACTGCATCAATAATAAAAACATATTCAAACTCTAATCCTTTCGAACTATGGGCAGTGACAAGATTAACACCTTGATTCGCAACAATAGATTTTTGAATACCAATTGCTAGTCGATTAGCATCCATACTTTTAAAAGTATCCAGCAGCTGAGCTAAGGTTAGTCGCGGATTTTTATCGCCTTCTTTTTTAATAAATTCGAAAAAGGTATTCAGTGCTTGCAATTGCCAACTCTTATCCGATTGATTCATGACATGGACCAATAGACCACTCCGATTAATTACTTGCTCAATTAATTTTAGAATCGAAAGGTTAGCACTACCTCGAATCAGATCGTTTGTTAATTTTGAAAAAGCTTGAAAAGCATCTGGATGTTGGATGTCAATTTTGGCCAACAAAATTGGATCGCTAATTACTGATCGCCAATAAAGTTTATGCTGATATTGATGTTTGGCCATGTACAAACTAAGTCGACCTAGATCATCTAAAGGAAGATTTAAAAAATCAAAATGCATGAGCTTAAACAAATCGGGCTCACCACTAAAAGGCTTTGTTTGTTCTTTACTAATATAGTCTAAAAGCTGGATCAGCTTTCGAGTGTTCGGAAGGTCAAGAATGTTAACTGCTCGTTTGGTATTGTATGGAATTCCTTTCTTATCTAAAAGCGATAATAGATTTGCGACTTGACGATGCTGTGCATAAATGATAGCCACCTCATCGAGTGATACACCTTGAGCTTGTAATTGTTCAAGCTGAAAAACCAAATCGACGATCTCTTGCGTTCGGTTCGGGTATTCAATAATCGAAGGGGATAAGGGGTTAGGATTTAAAGTTGCTCGTTTTGCTTCTAGTGTTTTTTCGAGACCAGCAATTTTGTTGACAATTCGGTGCTCGTTTTGATCGATTAGCTTTTTTGAAAAATCAAGAATCGTTTGAGTAGAGCGATAGTTGTCTTTTAAAACGACCATCTTTAAGTCTTCATGCTCCTGATGGAAATCCAAAAGGTTTTGAAGACGTGCTCCCTGGAATTCAAAAATCGACTGGTCATCATCTCCAACAATAAAAACATTTGGCTTTTCCCAATAATTGATCAGGGACTGAATGATTTCGTTTTGACTTCCATTGGTGTCTTGAAATTCATCTACTAAAAAATACAAATAGCGTTCCTGATAAGTTCTGAGTAATGCTTCATTTTCTTTGAAAGCTTTGACCACCCAAAGAACCATATCCGAGTAATCATATCGCCGCATTTTTCGCATCAAGCGAATGTATTCGGGGTATAAGTTCACTGCTGCTTTAAGCCGTTTCATCTTTCTGGCTTCTTCGTCAATCTTCCATTGCTTTATATCACCAGCAGCAAATTCCTTGGTTTTTCTTTTATAGATATAGTCTTCACGAGTAGGAAGGTCTTCAAGATAAGCATCTATTTTTTTTAGGATAAAATCAACAGACCAGTTTTCTGATTTCATTTGAAGCATCAAACTTTTTACTCGTCTTTCAAACGCATAAGGATCATTCCGCTGTCCTTTGATTGGATGATCGTATTCCAAACTATCGATTAGATTTCGGAATAATTCAATTTGCTCCAGATCACTAATGGGTTCCATATCGTGCCGACCAAAAAACTCCAAGTTTTCCTGAATGACTGAATTACAAAAAGAATGAAAAGTATAAATATGTACTCGATGTGCTTCCGGACCAATAAAGCTTAGCAAACGCTGACGCATAGCATGCACCCCTGCATCCGTAAAGGTAAGGCAAAGAATATTTTGGGGGAATGTATCTGTTTCTATCAGAATTCGACCAATCCGTGCAGCTAGAATATGTGTCTTTCCAGTACCCGGACCAGCAATGACTAAGACGGGGCCTTCGATTTGATTTACTGCAGTCTGTTGCGCAGGATTCAAAAGTTCCAAGGCTTCCAGAAAAGCCTGATTATATTCCCGAATCGTTTGATCGCTGTGCTGTTTCGCCATGGACAACAAAGATAATAGATTTCACAAGAGTCTAGAAATATGCGTATAAATTAAAGAGAGGATCTCATTCAGCTCGACGAATTCAAAGATCTTGCTTATTGACCTGTCTACCTGTCTACCTGTCTACCTGTCTAC